>CAXTVG010000267.1:0-3840 GCA_964247505.1 uncultured Acidobacteriaceae bacterium | reverse complement strand
CCCGCAGCTTCGCGGAAGCCGCCGAGCGCGCAGCCGCCCGGGCCGCAGCGGGCGACCTGATCCTGACCCTTGGCGCGGGAAGTGTTTCGCAGGTGGGGCCACTGGTGCTCGAAGCCCTGCGCGGGCCGGCGGTGCTGTCCCAAAAGGGTCTTCCGGTTACCAAAGTGGGTCGGCGGGGAAGTTTTTCTCCCGCGCCCGTCTAGGAATGCCGTGCCCGCTCGGGCTATAGTCAGGGTGGCGACTCTCACGACCTGGCTCGGGCGTGGCGAAACTGAATCAAGACTTATGGAATAGCCGGCAAGGGACTCCCTCCGCAGTTGCTGACGAGGAGGACGAGGCCTTTCTGCGCCCCGCTTCTGCGCCCGCTCCCATGCGCAAACCGGGGCGCGCGCGCCGGGCTGCGCCCGATCTGGTCCCCAATTACGACCCGTCTGAGGACGCTGAGCAGTTTCTGCGGACGCGGAAGCGAATCGCGCCCAAAAAGATCTGGTGGCGCAGGCTCGCGGGCAGCCGCATCGGCCGGGTGCTGCTCGGGCTGGCGGCGTTGCTCTGTTTTGCCGCGCTTGGCGCGGCGGCGTGGGCCATCGAGTCTTTCCTTAAATACGATCCTCACTTTCGCATCGAGTCCTCAGCACAAATCGAGGCGGCGGGCAATGCCGAGCTTTCCCGGGCAGAGCTGATCAAGGTCTTCGGCTCTGATATAGGACGCAATATCTTCTTTGTGCCCCTCCGCAAGCGCGAAGGGGCGCTCGAATCCGAGCCGTGGGTCAAACATGCGACGATCATGCGCCTGCTGCCGAACACCCTGCGGGTCACGATCGTTGAACGTGTGCCGGTGGCTTTCGTGCGCCTGGGCCGGCAGATCGGCCTGGTGGATGGGGCAGGCACTCTGCTGCCTATGGCGCCCGCGACTCTCGCTGCCCGGCACTACTCCTTCCCGGTGGTGGTGGGGTTGGACCCCGCGAGCCCGCCGGAGGCGCGCGCGCAGCGCATGCGCCTTTACTCCACCTTTGTGGCCGCTCTCGACTCCGGCGGCTCGCACGTTTCGTCCCAGCTGAGCGAGGTAGACCTGGCTGATCTGGAGGACGTGCGGGCAGTGGTGCCGGCGCAGGGCTCGGACCTGCTCCTGCACTTCGGCAACAGCGATTTCCTCGAGCGTTGGCATTCTTACCAGGAGCACCTTGCCGAATGGCGTCAGCAATACCCAAACCTGAGCGCGGTTGACCTCCGCTACGACCGGCAAGTCGTTTTAAAAATGGCCGATGCAGCGCAAGCCGATGAAGCAGCCGCGCTCAAGGCGGCCGCTCCCGCTGCGGAACCCTCAAAGCCGGCAGCAAGAAAGCTCCGCGACCCGCACCCGCGAGCCCACCATTCCGCGGCTGCGCCCTCCGCCGCAGGTCAGAAGAAAAGCCCGTCCGGCGCCTGGTACACCGAGCGCCGCGGCCCGCATCACTCCGTTCGCTGGGTGCCGCACTATCTCCCGAACGCCGGCAAGGGAGGAGGCTCTCCTCGATGACGCCCAAGACAGAAACTGTGCTGGCGGTCCTGGATGTGGGGAGCGCGCGCGTGCGCATGCTGGTTGCCGAGCTCCAGGAAGGCTCCTTGCGCTATCGAGGGCACGGGGCGGTCCCGAGCGCGGGCATTCGCAGGGGTGTTATCGCCGATTTGGCGCCGGTCACGGCGGCCATCAGCCAGGCATCGGTGGTGGCCGAGGCCGCGTCAGAAGCCGTGATCGAGCAATGCGTCGCGGGCATTGGAGGCGCGCATGTGCGGGGGGTTAACTCCCAGGGAGGCATCGCGCTCGGCTCGAAAATGCGCGAGATCACCCGCGAGGACGTCCGGGCGGCCGCGGACCGCGCGCGCGCCATCTCGCTGCCGGGAGACCGGGAAGTCCTGCACCTGTTGCCGCGGCACTTTCTTCTGGACGAGGTGCCGGGCATTCACGACCCGGTCGGCATGGTCGGGCATCAGCTGGAGGTTTCGCTGCACCTGGCGACCTGCTCGGCTTCCGCGCACCAAAGCCTGGTCACCTGCGCGAACAAGGCCGGCCTTTCCGTAACGGAAACGGTGTATGAAGCGCTGGCCGCGGCGGAAAGCACCCTGAGCTCGGACGAGCGCGAGCTGGGCTGCTGCCTGATCGACATCGGGGCAGGCTCGACGGAGCTGGTCGTGTACTTCGAAGGCGCTGTTGTGTATACAGCGGTCATTCCGCTGGGAGGCGACCACTTCACCAACGACCTGGCCATGGCGCACCACCTGGGGCTCCCCGAGGCGGAGTACCTGAAGTGCGAATACGGCCATGCGGTCGTGACCAGCGTGTCGCAAAGTATGGAAATCGAGTGGCAGCCGGAAGCCGGCAGCTCCAAAACCAAACCGGCGCGGGGGAGCATCCGGCAGCGCGCGTTGGCGGAGATCCTCGAGCCGCGCGCGCGGGAGCTGTTCTCCTTGATCCGCGAAAGCCTCCGCAATGGGGCGGTGCTGGAAGCGCTGGGCTCGGGTTGCGTGCTGGTGGGCGGCGGTGCCAAGCTCGCCGGGCTTCTGGATACGGCGGAAAGCATTTTGCGGGTACCCGCGCGGATTGCGACGCCGGTGCCCCTGTCGCGCATGCCTGCCGAGCTGCAGCAGCCGGAATACGCGGCGCTGGTAGGGCTGATGCTGTATGCGCATCGCACCGGTGCTATGCGGGCGCAGGAAGAAGGGTCTTTGCGGGCGAAATTGCGGTCAATGTTTGCAGGAAGTATTTAAGAAATCGGATTACGGTAAAGGAAGAGGGCAGCAGGATGAATCAAGGGGAAGAAATGCGGATTCAGTACCACGATGAGGTGCCCGCGGGCGCAAAGATCAAGGTGATCGGCGTGGGCGGGGGCGGCGGCAATGCGGTGAACCGGATGATCGCGGCCAAGGTCGAAGGCGTCGAGTTTATCGCGGCCAACACCGATGTGCAGGCCTTGCAGCTGTCGGCGGCGCCCGTGAAGCTGCAGTTGGGCGTCAAGCTCACGAGCGGGTTGGGCGCGGGCGCGAACCCGGACATGGGGCGCCGGGCGGCGCTGGAGGACTCGGAAAAGATTATCGAAGCGCTGGAAGGCGCCGATATGGTCTTTGTCACCGCCGGCATGGGCGGCGGCACGGGCACCGGCGCGGCACCGGTTATCGCGTCGCTGGCGAGCGAAATGGGGGCGCTGACTGTGGCGGTCATCACGCGGCCGTTCGGCTTTGAAGGCAAGCGCCGCATGGCCCAGGCCGAACGCGGCATGCAGGAGCTTCTGGATTCGGTGGACACGATGATCGTCATCCCGAACGAAAAGCTGCTGGCGGTGGCGCAGGATGCAGGCTTTTTCGAATCCTTCCGCGTGGCCGACGATGTGCTGCGGCAGGGAGTGCAGGGTATTTCCGACATCATCACCATTCCGGGGATCATCAACCGCGACTTCGCAGACGTAAAGACCACCATGGCCGGCATGGGTTACGCCGTGATGGGAACGGCGCAGCGCTCGGGCGAAAACCGGGCCATCGCGGCGGCCCAGGCGGCCATGGCCTCGCCCCTGCTCGAGGATGGGGCGATCGACGGCGCCCGCGGCATCCTGATCAACATTTCCGGTTCGACCAACCTGAAGCTGAGCGAGGTCAACGCGGCCTCGACCCTGATCCAGAGCGCGGCGCACGAAGACGCCAACATCATCTTCGGCGCGGTGCTCGACGAGACCATGGGCGACGATGTCAAAATCACGGTGATCGCGACGGGCTTCCGGCAGAACGGCCCGGAAAAGCGCAATGGCGTTGTAGCCTCCCTGGTGCAAAATGCCGCGCCCAAGCCCGCCGCTCCGGCACCGCCGCCGCCCA
>CAXTVG010000266.1:3547-3840 GCA_964247505.1 uncultured Acidobacteriaceae bacterium | reverse complement strand
CGCCACGGCCGAACTGTCCGCGTCGTAGCGCAGAAAGTCGTACAGGTCGCCGCCGATAGCCCGCGCCGGCAGGAACCGCGCCGCGAACTCCGCGTGCTCGTGCCGCGGCGCGACCGATGGCAGCAGGCGCAGCTGCACCTCGCGCGCCATTTCCAGGTCGTGCTCCAGCCGCTGCTCCTGCGCCGCCAGCTGCTGGTACAGCCGCGCGTTTTCAATTGAAATCGCGATCTGCGAGGCCAGAGTCGTGAGCGTGCGCTCGTGGTCTTCGTTGAAGTAGCTGGCGCGCGTGTGCT
>CAXTVG010000266.1:0-3537 GCA_964247505.1 uncultured Acidobacteriaceae bacterium | reverse complement strand
GCACGCCGATGACCCGGTTCTTGTACACCAGCGGCACGATCAGCTCCGACCGGGTTTCGCGGTTGCGCATGTAGTAGCGCGCGTCCCGGCGCACGTCGGGCGCGTGGACCAGTTTGCCCGCCGCGATCGCCGCGCCCACTAAACCCTGGTCCGCGGGCAAGCGCTCATGGATCTCGACCTGCTCGCCGAAGCGGGTCGAGAACGCGCTTTCAAGCGAGCCCTCATCCGCAATCCACATCGTAAAGAACTGGAAATCCACCAGCCGCCGCAGCAGCTCGCCGATGCGCGCGAACAGCACCGGCAGATCCAGAATCGAGGTGAACTCGCGCGCGATCTCGTTGAGCACCTTGAGCGTGTGCGCCTGGCGCGTAACGCGGGTGTACAGCCGGGCGTTCTCGACCGCCTGCGCGATGCGCGAAGCGGTGAGCGTGAGCAGGTTCAGGTGCTCGGGCCGGAAATAGTTCAGCTGCTCGCTTTCAATATCGATGACGCCGATCAACCGCCCTTTTGCGATCAAAGGCACGGCCAGTTCCGAGCAAACCTGCGGGTTGACTTCGATATAGTCCGTCGAGCGGTTCACGTCGTTCACCAGCATGGCCTGCCGCGTTTCGGCCACCGTTCCTACAATGCCCTGGCCCACGCGGAGCCGCACCTCCGCGCTTTCCGCCTCGTGGCCAATCTGAAAGCGCATCCGCAGCTCGCCGGTCCGCTCGTTCAACAGGAAAATCGCGAAGATCCGGTAGTCGAGCACGGTGCGGATCAGCTCGGCCGTCTGCCGCAGCAGAGTGCTCAGGTCCAGGGTGGTGCTGAGCGCTTCCGACAGGCGGATGAGGAACTCGGTCGCGGCCAGCGCACCTGCCGCGTCTTGCTGCCCCAAGCCTGGAAGGGAAACGGGGCCCGTTTCCGGCGCTGGTGCCGCGCCGGCGTCGCATGCGGGCGAGCCTGGGGCTGTCCGCGGCTCTGAATTGTGCTCGCCCGTGCGCACGAAGGGGTCCCTTTCCCGGCAAATGAAGCAGAAACAAGCATACTAGCGCGATTCATGGATTTGTGACCCGTGCCAGCGTGAAGGGGAATTGAGGTTCCGCCGATTCCGGCTTAAAGCGCCTGGTACGCGCGCAGGATCGCGACCGACGCGCTCGCGCCGACGCGATTCGCGCCCGCCTCGGTCATTCGCAGCGCGTCGGTGAGGGTGCGAATGCCGCCCGAGGCCTTGACCCCGCAGCTTGAGCCCACAACTCGCCGCAGCAGCGCGACATCGGCCTCGGTCGCGCCGCCTGAGGCGAACCCGGTGCTGGTTTTTACAAAATCCGCGCCCGCCTCCACGCTCAGCCCGGCCGCCCGCCGCTTTTGCTCGTCGTCGAGCAGCGCCGTTTCCAGAATGACCTTCAGAATCGCGCCCTCGCCGTGAGCGATTTCCGCCAGCGCTCGGATTTCCTCGCCAACCTGGCGGAACCAGCCCGAGCGCAGGGAGCCGATGTTGAGAACCATGTCCAGGTCCAGCGCGCCGGCCCGCGCCGCTTCCCGCGCCTCGGCTTCCTTGGTGGCCCGCAGGCTAGCGCCCAAGGGGAAGCTAAGCACCGTGCCCACGCGGACGCCCGTTCCGGCGAGCGCCCCCGCGACCGTGGGAACCCACGCGGGATTGACCATGGCGCAGGCGAACCCGTGTTCCGCTGCTTCCTGAGCCAGCGCGAGCACCTGCGCCCCGGTCGCCTCCGGTTTCAGCAGCGTGTGGTCAAGCGTGCGGGCCAGCGCCTCGACTGTGGGGAAGATCCGGAGCGCCCGGTCGCGCTCCTCCGGCGTGAGCTGTGCAGGCGTTTCTGCGGTGTCGCTGTACATCGATCTCCTATTCGGCGGGGGGCATCAGGCGGATGTCCGGCAGGTTGCGGTAGCGCTCGGCGTAGTCCATGCCGTAGCCCACCACGAAATGGTTGGGGATGGTAAATCCGACATAGTCCGCCTCGATCGGCTTCACGCGGCGTTCGGGCTTGTCGAGCAGGGCAGCCAGCCGCAAGGTGCGCGGGTGGTGCCGTTGCAAGGTGGTCTGCAGAAACGAGAGCGTCAGGCCTGTGTCGAGGATGTCCTCTACCAGAATCACGTGCTTGCCTTCGATCGACTCGTCGAGGTCCTTGATGAGCTTCACCTGGCCGCTCGACGCGGTGCCCTTGCCGTAGCTCGACACGGAAACGAAGTCGAAGGTGCTGTCGGCCTGGATGTGCCGCGCAAGGTCCGACAGGAAGATCGCTGCGCCCTTGAGCACGCCGACCAGTACGATTCCCTGGCCTGCGTAGTCGTTGGAAATGCGCCCGCCCAACTCCGCGACTCGCGAGGCAATCTGCGAGCGGGAAAACAGGATCGGCATGGGTGGTTCGTACATGGGCGTCATCCGTGCGGGAGTGGCCGAAGCCTTCTCCCTACTGTAACGGCAGGCGGGCGACTATACTGAACCGGGAACTCAATGCTGCCTTTTATCCATATCGGGCCTTACGCGCAGTCTACTTTCGGGTTGATGCTCGCCCTGGCCGCGTTCAGCGCCGGCTGGCTGCTCCATCGCAACTTCCGCCGCTACGGAATCGAGGCGGACGCAATCGGGATCATCGCGCTCGCGACCATCGCGGGCGTTTTGGGCGCGAAGCTGTGGCACCTGCTCCAAGATCCGGCAGCGCTGGTTGCGCAGCCTTCGCTCTTGTTCGATCGCGCCGGGCTGGCTTGGTTTGGGGGGCTTGTGGGCGGCATTGGCGCCCTCCTTTGGCAGGCGCGGGGCGCACGGCTGCGGTCCCTGTCCATGCTCGATCTGTGCGCCCCGTCAGCGGCGCTGGGCTACGGCATTGGGCGCATCGGCTGCCTCACCTCGGGGGACGGCGACTACGGCATCCCCAGCAACCTGCCCTGGGCGATGAGCTTTCCGCACGGGTTGGACCCGGTATATGTGCCCGTGCACCCGACGCCTTTGTACGAGTGCATCGTCGCGGCCGGCATCACCGTTTACCTGTGGAGGCGCAGCGCCCCGCTGCGGGCCCGGCTGCTGCACCCCGGCCAGATCACCGGCGAGTACCTCATCCTGAGCGGGATCGCGCGCTTTCTGGTCGAGTTCATCCGCATCAACCCGCGTTTGTACTTCGGGCTGAGCAATGCCCAGGTCGCAAGCCTGGGGAGCGTCATCGCAGGGTTGGCCCTGATCGCGTACGCGCGGCGGCACACAGTTGCGGCAGTAGCGACTTCGGCTCCGGTTGCTGCGGAGCAGACTACAGCTTAACCGGGCGCTCACTTTTTTCCCGATTTGGGAATTACAACCTTCGTAACGTAATCAAATCGGTCTCATCTGCCGATAGTTCCCATGCACCGCAGCGCTTCACGGCGGTCGAGGAGCTGGAGCCTTGTTTAATTACACGACGCGTTTTCTGCAGGAAGTTTCCGTGATCGCGGCCGGGATCAATCCCACCCAGATTGAGCACATGGTCGACATCCTGGTCGACGTCCGGAGCTGGTGCGGGCGGGTCTTTTTTCTAGGCGTCGGCGGCGGCGCGGGCCACGCAGGCC
>CAXTVG010000265.1:0-3854 GCA_964247505.1 uncultured Acidobacteriaceae bacterium | reverse complement strand
CGCCCGAGCGCATTCGCCCTCAGCGCACGTAAACGCACCGGCGCTTGCGAAGAAACAGGTGCAAATTTAGGACAAGGTGGTGAAAGATGGTAGGCACGACTGGATTCGAACCAGCGACCTCTACCGTGTCAAGGTAGCGCTCTAACCAACTGAGCTACGCGCCTGCGTGTGCGCGGCAGGGCTGCCGCTTTCTAAAACTATACAGCATCGGGAAAAGCCAAAGTGCGTTGAGCGTTCCTTAAGGACTCTCCCTTTCTCGCCGACGCACAAAGGGCACGCAAGCCAAGCGTCCGGTACGGCATCAAAGAACGGATGCGGGTTTGGCGATACGCCATCTGGTTTGTAGGCGCGGCGGTGTGGCTCTTGGTGGCTGCGCTTTCCCTGCGCTTCGGTATCCGCAGCCGTACTCTGGGGGCGCTCGCTATTGCCGTTGTTTTCTTCGCGGCGGGTATGTTTTTCGCCCAGTACGGAGAGCCTCGCCCGCCGCGCAGTCGTCGCTGAATCGCTCACAAAAAGAGGCCGCCACAGCGGCCTTTTCTCTGTGCAGGCACCGGGTTAGTCGTAGCGCTCGAAGACGACCTGCTTCTTCTCCCAGCCCATGCCGACCAGGCGATCGCGGCTGGCGGAAACCATGTCATTGAGCCCGCAAATATAGGCGTGGATATCGAAAGGTCCATGCGGGTTCGACTCGGGCGGCACGCCGCCGGCGCCGACCAGCACTTTCTGCTCCGCGCGCGCCGCTACCAGACGCGCCACATGCTCCTGCACATAGCCCCGCTCGCCGGTCCACGTTTCCTGGCCGCGGCTCAGCGTTGCGACGTAGTGGAAGTTCGGGTGCTCGGCCGCGAGCTTCTCGAAGTAGTCCTGGTAATAAATGTCGGACTCATAGCGCGTGCCGTACACCAGCCAGTAGTCCTTGCCCTCGCTGCGATCGGTCCCGTCCTCCGGGAAGAGCCACTGCGCAAAACCGCGCATGGGCGCGATCCCCGTGCCGGTCGCGATAAACACACCATCGACCGCAGGCTGGCGCAGGGTGAACAGCCCATGCGCTCCGTGGAATTTCACCGTGTCGCCCTCGTTCAGGTCGCACAGGAGGTTTGAGAAAAAGCCGCCCTCCACACGGTTCACGCAGATGTCGAACATATTCTCGCGCGGGGCCGACGCGATCGAGTAGGCGCGGGTCTGCTGCTTGCCGGTAGTCGGGTCGTCGGCGACGCAGCTCACAAACTGGCCGGACTTGAAGGCGAACTCCGGCAGTTCGTCCACGGCGAACTCCAGGTGGAAGCACTGCGCGACATCGGAAAGCAAAAGTTTATTTGCAAGGCGGGCGGTGTAGAGCTGTCTCAAGGCGTCTCGGTCACTCTCGCTGGGAATAGGTGAACTGATAGTGTATCGCGAGCCGGCCCGCATACTTCTGTCGCTCAGCGTTCACTCCCCCGGCGGCGCACCGCACGGAAAGCTGATTTTCTGGCATCCCAAACCTATGCAAAGCCGCATTTCCGCGCTGCTGGGCGATCTGTACGAGTACACCATGGCCGCCGCCTATCACGCCCAAGCGGTGGTGCGGACAGGCCCTTTCGGCGGCGCGGACTACCGCGAGCCCGTCGCCACCTTTGAGCTTTGGGTCCGCCGCCTGCCCCCGGAGCGCGAGTTTCTGATCTTTTGCGGGCTCCCGCACGCGCTCGACTATCTGCGCCAGCTCCGCTTCACCCCCGAAGAGGTCGACCTGCTCAGTGCGCTCCCCGTGATGCAGGCGGTTTTGCCCAGCTTTTGGGACCGCCTCCGCACTCTGCGCTTCACCGGGGAGGTGTGGGCGATGGCGGAGGGAACTCGCTTCTTTGCGAACCAGCCGGTGCTGCGCGTCACAGCCCCCATCATCGAGGCCCAGATCGTCGAAACCGCCCTGCTCTCAATCCTGGGCTTCCAAACCGCGATTGCTTCCAAGGCCGCCCGCATCGTCGAAGCCGCGCGGGGCCGGCCGGTCATCGAGTTTGGCGCGCGTCATGCTCACGGACCGCAAGCCGCGGTGCTTGCGGCCCGCGCGGCCCAGGTAGGCGGCTGCGTGGGCACCTCCAACGTCCAGGCCGGTCTGGAGTACGGCATCCCGCTTTCCGGCACCATGGCCCACTCCTATGTGCTGGCTGCGCCGGGCGGCGAGGACGGCGAGGCGGACGCGTTTGCCGAGTTTTGCGAGCTGTTTCCGCGCGATTCCATCCTGCTGCTCGATACCTATGACACGCTGCGCGCGGTGGATCGCGTGATTGCGCGCGGACTCCGGCCCAAAGCTGTCCGGCTCGATTCGGGCGACCTCCTGGAGCTTTCCCGCGAGGTCCGGCGCAGGCTCGACGCCTCCGGCCGCGAAAGCGTACAGATCGTCGCAACCAGCGACCTCGATGAGCATTCCATCGCGAAACTCCTCGACGCCGAAGCGCCGATCGACTCGTTTGGCATCGGCACAGCGCTCTCGACCTCGAAGGACCACCCCGCGCTGAGTGCTGTGTACAAGCTGGTCTACATTGAGGGCGCGGGGATCGCCCCAGGCACTGAGGGCCGCGCCAAGCGCAGCAAGGACAAGGAAACGCAGCCGGGCAAAAAACAGGTTTGGCGCACGTGCGGAGCCGACGGCCGCATTGCGCGCGATGTGGTCGCGGTGGAGGGAACCGAGCCCGAGCCGCCCGGAGAGCGCCTGCTTTCCCGCGTTTTGCCGTGAGCCGCTTAGAGCAGCCGGTCGAGCGTCTCCCGGTCTTTCCCGCCGCCGAAATACTTTTCCAGCGCCCGGGCGAAGACGCCTTGCTCGATTTCTCCGAACAGCGTCATGGAGGACTGGAATTTCGAGTCGTCTGGATAGCCGAACACCTGATGGCTGGTCCTGTCCTCCAGATGAACGACGATCTCACTCAGCTCCCGCAGCCGCGGCCCCAGCACGAGGTGGTCTAGGTATGCCTCCGCTTCCGCACGCGAGCCGATCGCATAGCGAACCGCCGTTGGGCTCGACCCTAGCCCGTGGATCTGCGGAAACATAAACCACATCCAGTGCGTGCGCTTTTGCCCCGCGCGCAGTTCCTCGCAAGCCTGCTGCCATACCCCGGCTTGCGCTTGAACGAATCGTTCAAGGTTGAAGCGGTCGGAATCCATGCTTGTTGCGATGCCCGCGACAGACCCTCACGCTGCCCAACGGAAATGGGGCCGAGGTCTCATCTAAAATGGGGGCGCACGCACCCTTGCGATTTCGAGGATATGTTTGTCCACCACGCCGCCCCACACCGACACCCCCTCCGGAACAGCCTCAGGAAGCACCCCCGCGCCGCTCGACCTGCTGTGCTTCAGCCATCTGCGCTGGCATTTCGTCACGCAGCGGCCCCAGCACCTGCTCGCCCGCTGCGCCCGCGAGCGCCGCGTCTTTTTCTGGGAAGAGCCGTTTTTTGACGGAGCGGGAGCCGGTTCGCTCGAGGTATTGCGCGAAGCGCTGCCCGAAGGCGGCCAGCTGTGGGTACTGCGTCCACACCTTCCGCCCGGAAGCACTGCATTGGCCGAGCGCGACGCTTTGCAGCGCGATCTACTGGCTGGTTTTCTCCGGGAGTTCGCGATCGGGCGCTATGTGTGCTGGTACTACACCCCCATGGCGCTCGGTTTCACCGGCGAGCTCACCCCCGAGGTCACGGTATACGACTGCATGGACGAGCTGAGCGGCTTCCTGGGCGCGCCGCCCGAACTGCGCGAGCGCGAGGGGCAGCTGTTCGAGCGGGCCGACGTGGTCTTTACCGGCGGCATGAGCCTGTACCGGGCCAAGCGCGAGCAGCATCCCAACGTCCACGCTTTCCCAAGCTCCATCGACGTCCGGCACTTCCGCTCGG
>CAXTVG010000264.1:2118-3864 GCA_964247505.1 uncultured Acidobacteriaceae bacterium | reverse complement strand
GCGGGCAACGCCGCCAGCAGTGCCCGGCCCTGCGGCGTGATCACCGCCGCCGGGATCGCATTAGCAGCGACCGGTACGACGGTGCCGGGGATAGTCCCGGGATACGACACCTGCGCCACGCCGTACTGGCTCAGGTCGCACACGCCCGCCCCGCTCAGGCAGGTACTGCGCACCTGCGCGGTCGGCACGTTCTCGCGCAAGCTGGTGCCAACACGCTGCCGCTGGCCCTGGTAGTCCAGGAAGAAGAAGGAGTGGTCCTTGATGATAGGGCCGCCGATGGAGCCGCCAAACTGGTTATAAAGCGACGAAGGCAGGAGGCGGCCGGTGACCGGGTCGGGCTGGAATTGCGTAAACGGGTCGCGCGCCTGCTGGGCGTCGCTGCGGCGGAACTCAAACGCGTCGCCATGGAATTCGTTGCCGCCGGATTTGGTCGAGCCGACGACGAACCCGCCGATCGCCCCGCCGTACTCTGACGGGTAATTTTCCGAGATCACGCGCATATCCTGGATGGAGTCGAGCGTGGGATTGATAACCACAATGCCCAGCACCGGCTCGCGGTTGTCCGTGCCGTCGAGCAGCCAACCTTCCGTGCCGTAGTTGGCACCGTTGATGGAAGCGGCTACCGTGCCCTGCGGGTTTTCGGTCGCGCCAATGGAAAAGCTCGAGCGCTGCACGCCGGGGGTCAGCAGGGTGAACTGGGTGAAGTTGCGGTTCACGCTGGGTACGCTCTGCAGTTGCTGCGCGTTCAACGTTTGGGAAACATCGGCCTGGTCGGTTTTGAGCGCGGGCGCGGCGGAAGTTACGGTCACGTTCGTGGCGGCCGCGCCCGTCGTCAGGGTCAGGTTTACTTGCGGTGCCGTGTCAACCGCGACCGCGATGTTGGCGGCCTCAGCCGGGGTAAACGAGCCCGAGCTGGCCTTAACGCTGTACGTATCGGGAATCAGGCGGCTGGCCGAGTAATCGCCCGAGGCGTTGGTTTGGACGGTTTGGCTGGTGCCCTTATTAGTGTCGGTGATCACGACCGAGGCGTTCGGAACGACCGCGCCGGTGGTGTCCGTGACGGTGCCGACAATGGAGCCGTAAACGCCCTGTGCAAGCGCGCCCGGTGAGTTTGCGAAGAGAGCGAAAGCGGCGAGCGCGAACGAAGCCTGCCTCGCATGCTGCATTTTCATACTGCCTCCCGAAAGGCGGCCCCCCGGCAGGGTTGCCGCAAACTACTATTTCCCGGCCAAGCTGGCGTCGGCTCTGGAGTTGTAAAGGGGATGCAGCCTAGGCGTATAGCAGTTGCATCGTTGACAACAGTTACGTAACTGGAACAGCACTGGCCGAAAGCTGGAGGGAGAACGAATCACGTACCATGAAGCCAGGCATGCCGCCCCTCCGGACCCCATCACGACGCTCGTTTGACGCGACGCTTGCCAGTTCCAAGCGAACGATGCACCTGTCGGAAATCGTGCTGCTGGCCATCGATTCGTTTCGTGTCAGCAAAGTGCGTTTCGCGCTTACGGCGCTGGGTATGGTGATCGGCGCGGCTTCGCTGATCTTTGTCGTGACCATCGGGCTCACCGGCAAGCAGTACATTTTGGGCCTGCTCGAGAGTATCGGCACGAACATGGTGTACATCGAGTACTCCGGCGGCTCGGGCGGCGGCGTGAACAACTTCCAGAGCGATTACCTGACCCGCGACGATGAGCGCGCCGTGAAGGAGCAGGTGCCCGCGGTCCAGTACTCCTCGCCGATGCTGGA
>CAXTVG010000264.1:0-2018 GCA_964247505.1 uncultured Acidobacteriaceae bacterium | reverse complement strand
CCGTACTCGGTGGGCCGCTACTTTACGGGCACGGACAACGTAAAACAGATTTTCTTCACCATCCGCGACCGCACGGATGTGGACCAGGCCGCGAAGCAGATACAGAGCGTGGTGCACGGTCGCCATCAGCCGAACTCCGTGTACCGCACCAGCACGCTGACTGAAATGCTGACGGTTGCGTCCGAGGTGACCAGCGCGCTTACGGTGGTGCTGCTGCTTGTCTCGATGGTCACGCTCGCGGTGGGCGGCGTGGGCATTATGAACATCATGCTGGCCACGGTGCGTTCGCGCATCCGCGAGATCGGCATCCGCAAGGCCCTGGGGGCGACCGCGCGCGAAATCAAGCTGCAGTTCCTGATCGAGGCTGTTTTTATCTCGCTCACCGGGGGCATCATCGGTACTATCTTGGGTCTGACTTTGCCGCTTGCTCTGCGCCTGTTCACCTCGTACGCTATTCCGATTTCTCCCTGGTCGGTGGTCATCGCGCTGGTCACGTCCAGCGCGGTGGGCGTCATCTTTGGGACGCTCCCGGCGAACCGCGCCGCGCAGCTTGATCCGGTTGAATCGCTCAAGTACGAATAAGCGCCTGCTAAACTAGCACTTCCAGCCTTTTTACAAAGAATAGGAAGCACGCGTGCCCCACTCCGATATTCGCAACGTCGCTATCATCGCTCACGTCGACCACGGCAAGACCACCCTGGTCGATGCCATGCTCCGCCAGTCCGGCACCTTTCGCGCCAACGAGGCAGTGGAAGACCGGGTCATGGACTCCAACGAGCTCGAGCGCGAACGCGGCATCACCATCCTGGCCAAGCCCACGTCCATCTTCTACAAGGATTCGAAGATTAACATCGTCGATACGCCGGGCCACGCCGACTTCGGCGGCGAAGTAGAGCGAGCGCTCAAGATGGTCGACGCCGTGATCCTGCTTGTCGACGCCTCGGAAGGCCCCCTGCCGCAGACCCGCTATGTGCTCTCGAAGGCGCTTGAGGCGAACCTGCCGCCGATCCTGGTCATCAACAAGATCGACCGGCCGGACGCTCGCCCACAGGAAGTCTTGAACGAGGTCTACGACCTGTTTATCGACCTCGATGCACATGAAGATCAGTTGAATTTTCCGGTCCTGTACACAAACGGCAAGCAGGGTCTGGCTTCGACCTCAATGGAGAGGATGGGCGAGAATCTTCAGCCGCTGTTTGAAACCATCCTGACCACCGCGCCGCCCGCGCCCGGCGACGCAAGCGCGCCGCTGCAGATCCTGGTCACGAATCTCGACTACTCGGACTACCTGGGCCGCCTCGCGATTGCGCGCGTCTTTAACGGCACGCTCAAGACCGGCGATGAAATCATGGTTTCGAAGCGCGACAAATCGCTGGTCAAGGTGCGGGTGACGAAGCTGTTCACCTTTGAGGGCCTGAAGCGCGTCGACACGCAACAGACCGAACTCGGCGACCTGATCGCGCTGGCCGGCATCCCCGACATTACGATCGGCGAATCGCTGGTGAGCATTGACAACCCGCAGCCGCTGCCCTTGATTGTCATCGACGAGCCGACCATTGCCATGCAGATGTCGGTGAACAACGGGCCCATGGCCGGGCGTGAAGGCCAGTATGTGACCTCGCGCAACATCCGCGAGCGCCTGGACCGCGAACTGCTGACCAACGTTTCGATCCGCGTCGAGGAGACAGGCTCGCCGGACACCTTCAAGGTTCTGGGCCGCGGCGAGCTGCAGCTTTCCATCCTGCTCGAAATGATGCGCCGCGAAGGCTTTGAAATGATGGTGGGGCGGCCGGAGATCGTGACCAAGCGCGTCGACGGGCACCTGATGGAGCCGGTCGAGCACCTGACCATCGACATCCCGGACAACTTTGTCGGGACCGTGATTGAACGGCTGGGGCCACGCAAGGGAGAGATGGTGAAAATGGCGAGCCACGGCTACGGGCGCACCCGCCTGGAGTTTCGAGTACCCTCGCGCGGGCTCATCGGGCTGCGCTCGGAGATGCTGACCGAGACCCGCG
>CAXTVG010000263.1:2034-3870 GCA_964247505.1 uncultured Acidobacteriaceae bacterium | reverse complement strand
TTACTGGTGAGAATGGGCAGCACAATCCCGTCCTCGCTGAGGTTGCGGCGGTCGCGGATGACCACGTCGCCGACCACGTCCGAGGTAGACCCGGAGTCGATGCAAACGCGGCCCGCGGTGACCTTCCCGGATTTGCGGGCCGTTGTGGGGGTGAGCTCGAGAATGTCGCCGTCCTCAATCAGGATGGCTTCGCCGATGACGCCGGTGGCTTTGGCCAGGTCGGCGTGCTTCTTGAGGTGGCGGAAGTCGCCGTGGACGGGGATGAAAAACTTCGGCCGCAGCAGGTTGATGAGCAGGCGCTGCTCTTCCTGGGACGCGTGGCCGGAAACATGAATCAGGCCCATGGAGCCGTCGTCGTAAAGGATCTCTGCTTCGCGCCGATAGAGATGATCAATGACCCGGTAGATGGACTTCTCGTTGCCGGGGATGACGCGCGAGCTCAGCAGGACGGTGTCGCCGGGCGAGATGCGGGCATGTTTGTGGTTGTCGACCGCGGCGCGCGACAGGGCGCTCATGGGCTCGCCCTGGGTGCCGGAGATCAGCACCATCACGTTTTCCGGGGAGTGGTCGCCGATCTGGCCGGGGTGGATGGTCAGGCCGGGGGGCAGGTTCAGGTAGCCGAGGTCCTGGGCGATTTCGCTGGACTCCATCATGGAGCGGCCGACGATCGCGACCTTGCGGCCGTGCTTTTGCGCCAGGTCGAGGGCGATCTGGATGCGGTAAATGGAGCTCGAAAAGCAGGAAAAGAAGAGCTTTTTCTTGGTGCGGAGAAAGACCTCGTCGAGCCTTGGCTTCACGGCCCACTCGCTGGGGGTATAGCCGGGGCGGTCGACGTTGGTCGAGTCCTGCAACAACGCCAGGACGCCCTTTTGCCCGTATTCGGCGAACTTGTGAAGGTCGAAGGCCTTACCGTCCGGTGGGGACAAGTCGATTTTGAAGTCGCCGGTATGGACGATGACCCCCACGGGGGTTTCAATGGCGAGCGCCACGCAGTCCACCAGCGAGTGGGTCACGCGGATGGGTTCGACCGTGAAAGGGCCGATCGTGAACTTGGCGTTCGGCGCGATCTCGATCAGCTCGGTTTGGTCGAGCATTTTGTGCTCTTCGAGCTTGCCCTCGACGTAGGCCAGGGTGAACTCGGTGCCGTAGACCGGGACGTTGATCTCGGACAGAATCCACGGCAGGCCGCCGATGTGGTCCTCGTGGCCGTGGGTGAGAAGGATGCCGCGGACCTTCGATTTGTTCTCGACGAGGTAGGAGATGTCCGGGACGACGATGTCGACGCCCAGCAGCTCGGACTCAGGGAACATGAGACCCGCGTCGATGACCAGGATGTCGTCTTTGTAGCGGACAGCCATGCAGTTCATGCCGAACTCGCCGAGGCCGCCCAAGGGTATGAGCTTTAGATTTTCTTCTGCCATTGGAATCTACTATGGTAGCACCACCTGTGGCGGGCTTGACGCGGTTTTTCGACGGCAGGGAGCTCGACAAGGACGATGAACAGTCCGCCTACCTTTGATCCGGTAGCGGACGGGGCTTTTTGCTGGGACGCGCCGCTGTGTTTAATGGTGGTATGCAGATACCGGTGGATACATGGCCGAAGTCGGCCGACCGCATGCTGGAGCTGGTGGGGCTGCTGCTGGCGGCGTCGCATGTGCTGGCGTTGATTTTGATCGTGCTGTGGTTTGGGCTTCGCAAGCCGGGAAGCGTTGGGCTGTTTTGGGCGCGGTTCCTTGCGGCGGTGCGCGGGCGGCCCCTGCCGGAGCGGCAGTTGGGGCCTATTTACGAAACACGGGTGTATCGCGCGACCGGGCCGGACCTGCCCAAGCGGGGAAC
>CAXTVG010000263.1:0-1934 GCA_964247505.1 uncultured Acidobacteriaceae bacterium | reverse complement strand
TTTACGAAACACGGGTGTATCGCGCGACCGGGCCGGACCTGCCCAAGCGGGGAACGCTGGCGCGTAAAGCGATCATGGAGGCGGCGGATGCGCGGAAACGTGCCCAGAACGGCAGGTGAGCTCTCAACTAGCTACTGCGCGGGCGCTCCCTGCGGAGCTTTGGGATGGAGTAGGCCGGTGGCGACGGCGGCGAGGGCGAGCAGGATGGCGGCGAGGAAAAACGGCGAGCCAGGCAGGTGCACAACGGCTTGCGCGCCGATGGATTTCGAGAAGATGTAGGTAAACAGTCCGGGGCCGATCAGGCCGGAGATGCCGCGCAAGGAGTGAATGGCGCCTTGGAGCTGACCCTGTTCGTTCGGCCCGGCGGAGGCGCTCATCAGCGACTGCGCCGCGGGCCAGACAAAGCTCATGCCGTCCATGACCGGGATGCCGAGCCAGAGCAGGAGGCCGGTTTTCGAAAAGCCGAACATGGTGAAGCCAATCGTTCCAAGCACCAGACCGAACAGGATAGACCCGCGCTCGCCGAAGCGCTTCACGACTCGCTTGACCAGCGCGCCGCCGTACAGGCCTGAGAACAAGCCGACGACGCCGAGCGAGATGCCGACGGTGCGGTCCGACCAGCCATAGCGGTAATCGGCGTACAAAACGTAGACGTTCATCAGCGATTGCTGGGCGACGTAGGCCAGCAGCAGCACTCCCGACAGCGCAAGTAAAAGGCGCGAGCGGCTCAGCATGCGGACCGAGCCGACCGGGTTGGCGCGCCGCCAAGAGAATGGACTGCGGCGGTCGCGGGGGAGCGACTCGGGAAGGACGAATACACCGTACAGGCCGTTGAGCAGCGATAGCCCGGCGGAAGCCCAGAACGGGGCGCGCGGACCCCCGAGATCGCCGAGAATGCCCCCGATCGCCGGACCCAGGACAAAGCCCATGGCGAAGGCCGCCGCGAGCAGGCCGTAGGAGGCGGCGCGCTTTTCGGGCGGGGTCACGTCGGCGATATAGGCCTGGGCCGTCGGTACCGACGAGGTGGTGAGGCCGGAAACGATGCGGCCCAGGAGCAGCCAGCCGACCGTGGGGGCCCAGGCCATTAGTAAATAGTCAAAGCCGAGGCCGAAGTTGGAGAGCAGGACGACCGGGCGGCGTCCCCAGCGATCGGACAGCGAGCCCACCACGGGCGAGAACAGGAACTGCATCCCGGCGAAAACCGTGCCGAAAACCCCCAGCAGCTGCGAAGCCTGGGAGGCAGTCCCGTGCATCAGTCCCTGGACCAGACGGGGCAGCACGGGAGCGATCATGCCCAGGGCGAGCATGTCGAGCGCGACGGTGAAGAAGATAAACAGGGCGGCATTGCGGCGCGGGCCGGCTGCACCCGTTTCGGCGGGGACACGGTCGACTGTGTCGGCCACGGCAGGCTGCGCGCCGGATAGCTCGGTTCTTTCTTGAGGGTCGCGGGGCATCTCGGGTTGAGTGTACAGGGCTGGGGAGGAGCGAAGAGGGCTGTTCACAAATCGGAGTGCGCTTTGCAAATCCGGCGCACGGCTTGGTCTTCGCCCGATAATGGAGCCATGTCTGTTGCGCGAGCGCTCATTTCTCACCGGTTCCGGTCCATCGCGCTTGGGGCGACGCTTTTACCGGGTAGTGCATTGGGCGCCCCGCTTTTCGGATACAAAGTAGTTGCCAGGCTCCCGCATGCCACGACAAGCTACACCGAGGGCTTCTTTTATCTGAACGGATTGTTCTACGAAGGAACGGGATTAAAGGGCCATTCGGCGGTTTTGGTCACCGAGCCCGAGACCGGCAGAGTCGTGCGCCAGGTGGATTTACCTCCGCAATACTTCGGAGAAGGAATCGTGAACCGGGGTGCCGACTTGCTGGAGTGGACCTGGCAATCGCATGTGGGTTTTGTGCGGAACCTGTCTTCCTTGGCGGAGGTGGGC
>CAXTVG010000262.1:0-3874 GCA_964247505.1 uncultured Acidobacteriaceae bacterium | reverse complement strand
GCGCGCAAGCGCTGCGCCGGGCGGCCGCAGGGGCGGTTCGCGCGCATGCAGATGCCTGCTGACACGCCCGAGGGCGAGTTTGACCTCCTGCTGCTTTCCGAGGTCGCCTACTACTGGGACCGCGAGGACCTGAACCGCGCGGCCGATCTGCTGGCCGCGCGCCATCTGCCCGGGGGCCACCTGATGCTGGTCCACTTCACGCCGCCCGTCCCGGACTACCCGCTCACCGGCGATCAAGTGCACGAGCTGTTCCGCGCGCGTCCGGAGTGGCGACTGCTGTGCGAAAAGCGGCGCGAGCGCTACCGGCTCGATGTGTTGGAGCGGGTTTAGTCCCCCGCCCCGGCCAGTTCGCAATCGTCTGAAAAAAGTTGCTGTTCCACCCGGAGCGGCTCGCGCCTACCGGCCCGAAGCTTCCCTATCGCTCCCGCGATCTCCCGGCAGACCTCGTAAACCTCGCCAAACCGCCTCCCCCGGAATGTAGCCAGGAGCAGCCGGTCGGCGTCGGCCTCGGCCAGGAACTCCCCCTCGGGCAGTCCCGCAAGCAGCACTTCCCGCAGGCGAGGCCGCCACTCCGGCGGATATGCGAAAAGCGCAGCTTCGCTGGGTGCCGTGCGCAGCAGGCGCAAACGCCGCATCCCGCTGAACCGGTGCAAAAGCCACGCGCAGGACAGCACAGGGTGGCCGCACCCTCCATCGCTGCGGCGCTGCCACTCCCGCAGCTGCGAGGACAGCCCGCGCGCCACCCGCCCATCGAACCGCGCTGAGGAGTACACAACCACCTCCGGCGCATGGCGCAGCCGCGCGCCCACCCGCCAAAGCCGGTTCACAAACGCGAGGTCCTCGAGCGACGGCTCAGGAGGCAGGCCCCCTGCACGCGCGTAAACCTCCCGCGTGCAGCCGAGCGAGGCGCCGAAGTGCTGCAGGTGCCGCGGCCACGGGTCCCCCGCTTGCGGATCGAGCCAACCTTCCAGCTCCGCGACCAGCCGGTGATAACGCGCGTCGCTTTCCACCGCGCGCCGTACGCCCTCGGGAAGGGCGCACAGCTGATCCGCATCGAAGCGGATCGCCCCACCCACCGCATCCGCGCCGCGATCGAGCGCCCGGAGATTCCGCGCGATCCAGTCCGGCGCGACCCGGGTATCGGCGTCGGTAGACAGAATTGCGCCGCCGCTGCCGAGCCGATGCCAGGCCGTGTCCATGAGCAGCCGCCGCGCCGTGCCCACATGCGCCACGGACGGCGGCAGATCGCGCTCCGCTATGTGCAGGCTCATCTCGGGGTGGGCCGCGCTCCAGGCCCGCGCAGCCGCAGCGGAAAGGTCTGTGCAGTTATTCAGCAGCACCACGATCTCATAGGACAGCGGAGAAAGCGCTGCGCCTCGAAGATCGACGCTCGCCGCGAGCGCGGTAAGCGCTGCCGGGAGACACGCTTCCTCATTGCGTGCGGGGATCACAACACAGGCGCGGCACTCAGGATGGGCCCGGCCAGCGACCAACGCAGGCTGGGGATGGAATTGTTCGCCGGACATCAAGCTGCGCCCGCCGGAAAGGGCGCCCTTCGGAGAGGTGGACAGATTTGTTGCACTGAGACTCGCAGCCGAGCGGGAACTTGGATGGTTCGTCTTCTACCTGAGCTTGTGTCCGGGCCAGTCATCGCTGGTGGACTCAGATGCGTGCGCCGGGACCGACGAAAGAAAGGAGGTGGATTTGTGTGCGGGATGCGAAACCGGCTACGTCCAGTACAGAATCCGCGCCGAAGGGAGCTGCCGCTTCAACTCCGCTTCAAGCGCCGTCCGCATTTCCGCCATCGCGTCCTTGGGATACACGTACTTGAAGCCGCCGAACTTTGTGCGCTTCTCCGCTCGGCTCTCCTCCGCGAGATCGAGCGTTGTTTTCGGATACCAGCCCAGCAGAACCTCCTTGGAGCCCGGCGTGAACCGGTGCGTAATCAGCTCCGCCGTCAGGTCGAGCGAGGGTAGGCCTTCCAGCGCCTGCGCCGCCGCCGAGAACAGCTCGCTGTACTCCCGCTCCCAGTTTTCGATCTGCATAATGGGCGCGACCGTCAGCCCCACCGGATAGCCCGCCAGAGCCATGGCCCGCAGCGCCCGTAGCCGCTGCGGCACGCTCGCCGTGCCGCCTTCGAAGTTCCGCGCGCCCAGGGCCGCATTTACCGAACCCCGGACCCGCGTACGCCCGTTATGCGCGAGCGGGAGCAGGCTTTCGACAGCGGAAAATTTGGTCGTCCAGCGCAGCTGCACGGGCGCGTCCCACGCCCCGAAAAACCGGATCGACTCAGCCAGCGCGCCGGTCAGGTGCTCGATCCCCAGCGGGTCGGTGTAGCAGGAAGCCTCAAACGTCGTCCCCTCGTGCGCCCGCTCTCGTGAGCGCGACGTGACCTGCCCCGCCCCGGCGTAAACCCGCAGCCCGTCAAGAATCTCCGGCAGGTTGGCATAGGCTCGCGTCACCGGCGGCCCGCTGAGCGAACCCGCAAGGTAGCAGTACTGACAATGCGCGGGGCACCCCTGCGCGAGATGGAACTGCCAGTCGGCCGAGGGCGGAATAGGCTGCAGCTTGCGCTGACCCGGCGGGGAAACCACGATCGCGAACGTAGTCTTCGCGAGCGCGTAAGCTTTGCGTTCCTCTTCAGCCGAGAGTCCCGTAAGCCGGTTCGCTTTCAGCCGCACCACCTCCGCCCCGAGGGCCGCGGCGCGCTCCAGCATCGCGCGCCCATGCGGCAGCGCGTACGCGTCGGGCGTGATCATCACCCGGCGCGGGCGCCATAGTTTCTCGCCCGGAGCTTCTGTGGAACTCAGCGGGGGCGTTGCTGTACTTTCAAGGACGGCAGCCATGGTGAATTAGAGTGAACGGGGAGACCGCAAGATGCGTACCCGTCCCGCCGGGCCTCCACACTGTTTTCAGAGGAAACACATCGGCGCGAAGGATGCCGATTCCAACAATGAATAGCCCACCGCATCCATCTCCCGAAGAAATTGTCCAACGCATCGCGGCCCCAACGGGCTCCCCGCTGCCCCTTCCGCGTGCGCTCCTAGTCTTCGCACACCCAGACGATGAGGTAATCGCGCTAGGCGGCCGGCTGGAACGCTTCCGAGCGTCGCGGTTTTTTTGCGTGACCAATGGCGCGCTGCCCGACATCGCAGTCGCGCAGGCTCGCGGATTCCAAACACCCGAAGCGTACGCGGCAGGCCGCAGGCTCGAGTTGGAAGCTGCTTTGCAACTCGGCGGTATTGCGACGGACCGGGCGCGCTATTTGCGGGTCGAAGCGCAGCATGAGGTCATCGTGGATCAGCAAGCAGCTCTTCACTTAGCTGGATCCGCTCGCGCCCTTGCGCGCGAAATCGCGGAGTTCGCGCCGGAGGCCATCGTGACCCATCCTTACGAAGGCGGTCATCCAGACCACGACAGCTGCGCATTCGCGGTCCACTCTGCATTGCGTCTTTTTGTCGGCGCGCCCACCCCAGTTATTGTGGAAGCGACGTTTTACCACGCGGACCCGAACTCAGACGAGATGGAGACCGGCAAATTTCTGTCGAGCACATCCGGACCCAATGAACTCGTCTGCGATGTGTCACCCGAAGAATGCAAGCGCAAGCAATCCCGTCTCGACTGCTTCCCAAGCCAGTCTTCTGTTTTAGGGTACTTCAAGCCCGCACGCGAACTGTACCGGCTGGCCCCGGAATACGTTTTTACCCACGCACCACTTACGGACACGCTGCTTTATGAGAGATGGCCCGCCGCAATAAATGGCGAGCAGTTTCGCGCGCTGGCCGCCGAAGCCCTGCGAGAGCTCGGGCTTCCTCCCGCATGAGCCTCACGGTTTTGACCGTCGCGTATCCATTCGCGCCCGAGGGTCCGCGCG
>CAXTVG010000261.1:0-3884 GCA_964247505.1 uncultured Acidobacteriaceae bacterium | reverse complement strand
GCCAAGTAGGGCGCATAACTCAGCGGTAGAGTGCCACCTTCACACGGTGGAAGTCCAAGGTTCAAGTCCTTGTGCGCCCACCATAAACAGAGCAAAATGAATAACTTAGCTGGACAGCCTCCCCGCGAGCAACGCGCGTACGGCAAGCGTACGGCAAAGTAGCTCCCAGAATGGCGGCTTGCCCGGCCAATTCCCGGCTCCGCCCAGCTCTAAAGAAGCACTTCCAGTGTGCCGTTTCGGGGCAGTACACTCGTTTCGCAGGCCGCCGCGCCTATGAGCGCGCAACGGCCCGGAGGAACGCCCCATGCCCCGGCTCAAGATGACGCCCCGCCGCCGCCAGCGCTTCTGTGAAGTTGTAGCAGAGGGCTGGAGCGTGAGCGCCGCTTGCCGCGCCGTGGGCATCCATCGTTTAGCCGCGTACCGGCTTCGCGACGCGCACCCCGAATTTCGCTCCGCGTGGGCGGAAGCATGGGAGAGCGGCGCGGACATGCTGGAAGACACGGCCCGCGAGCTCGCCATCGAAGGCTCGCTGGTGCCTGTGTACTGGCAGGGCAAGGTGGTGGGCCACCAGCGGCGGAGAAGCGAAATGCTGCTGATGCTCCTGCTTCGCGGACGGCGGCCCGAAGTGTTCCGCGACCACGCCAGCATCGCAGCGGACGATGGCCAGCTCCGCGCCTTCGCCGATGCCGTCCGGGGAATCAGTTCCGCGCCGCCGCCAAGTGAGGAGTGCGGGGCCGCGTAGATCGTGCGCGGCTCGGGCCGGGGACGGCCTTGGGCGAGCGGGGCCGTGTCTGCGCTCGGGATAGGGGAGCGTTACGGTATGCTGGTGCGCGGAGCGCGTTCCATGCCGAGTGAGCCAGCCCTTTTTGAGAACACCCCCATCCGCCGGGTCTACAACGAGGAAACCGATACATGGTGGTTTTCCGTAGTGGACATCATCAAGGTGCTCACCCAACAGCCGGACGCCCGTCGCGCCGGAACCTACTGGAAAGTGCTGAAGAACCGGCTGGGGAAGGAAGGCAGCCAAGTGGTTACAAACTGTAACCAGTTGAAGCTCACGGCGGAGGACGGCCGCCAGCGCCTCACCGATTGCGCCACCGCCGAAACCCTTCTCCGTCTGGTGCAATCCGTTCCCAGCCCCAAAGCCGAACCCATCAAGCTATGGCTCGCCAAGGTGGGCTATGAGCGGATGCAGGAGCTTGCCGACCCTGCCCGCGCCCTCAACCGCGCCCGCGAGACGTGGCAGAAGCAGGGCCGCAGCGAAAAGTGGATAGCCCAGCGCATGACGGGGCAGGAGACGCGCAACAAGCTCACGGATTATTGGGCTGGGCATGAGGTAAAGCCGGGGCAGGAGTTCGCCATCCTCACCAACCTGATTCACCAGGAGTGGGCCGGGCTTTCGGTCAAGTCGCATAAGGAACTTAAGGGTCTCCGCAGCCAGAACCTCCGCGACCACATGAGCGAAGCCGAACTCATCTTTACCGCGCTGGCGGAGCTCTCCACCCGCCAGATCGCCGAAACGGAAGAGGCGGTGGGCATGCCCGCGAACGAAAAAGCGGCGCGGACGGGCGGAGGCATTGCCAAACGCGCCCGCTTGGAACTGGAAGGGCGGACGGGCAGGCAGGTGGTAACGGGCGAGAATTACTTGCCCGGCAAGGCTCCCAAGGCACTTAAGGGCGTCGCCCCCGCAAAGCGCAAACCGTAAGCCTTCGCGGGAACGGCTTCTACTCCGGCCGCCACTCGCGCCGCGCCGGGGAAAGCACCAGCAGGCTTGCGGGCGGGTGCTTGCCTTCCATGCCGAGGTCGCGCCAATCCACAAGCACAATTCCGCGAGACTCGCCCGCGACCATGCCCGGCGGCCCGTGGTCACACCAGCGGAGGCGCACCAGGGTTCCGGGCGGGAACAGGTGGAGCGGTGGGCAGGGCTTGCCGCGCCGCTTCATGGCTCGCCCCCGTCGCGGCTCCGCCGCACCAGCGCGTAGTTCTGCTGCTCCCAGAGGAACGCATCGCGGAAGAAGATCACCAGGCCCGAGCGGAACTCCACCAGTACGCCATCGTGCATGAGAGTCACCTTCGCAATGCGCGGCGCTTCGGCGCTTACGCTTTCCATGGCAGCGCCTCCCGGTATGCGGGCTTGCGGGGCGCAACCCGCTTCGACTCCGCAGGTGGTGGCGGCGGCGCGTGAGCGGCCTCCCAGTCTTCGCGGAGAAGCAGCCCGTATACCAGGCCGAACTCCGTGAGCGTAAAACCTTCATCGGCCAGCAGCGCGCCAAAACTGGAAGGCGAAGGCACGGCCCTCCCGCGCTCCACGCACCAGGCGCAAAGGTGTTTGTGCAGCGCCGCCACGCCACCATAGCAGCCGTCCCGGAAGACGCAATGCGCGAGCGCCCAGCGGGAGAACTGCTCCGCCCACTCTCGGGAGCCATGGACACCCTCCGGGAGCACACTGGCGAGGATAGGGCGCGGCGCGTTTTCATCCGGGTTGGCGGCGCGAGCGCGAGCGGTTTCAAGGACGGCCCAAAGACGGTTTGCGGTACTTGATGCGCCCATTACTGCTCCCTTGCGAAGCGCGAAATAAGCGAACCAAGCGGAATAAGGTATTTGCGCCCCGCAGTGAAGCTGCGAAGTAAGCGAAATTGCGAAGTAAGTTTCTTCATTCCGCAGCCTTAAGCCGGTAAATGGTTTTTGGCGCTCCACTCGTCCGAATCGTCTCAGTTTGTACCGCGCCCGAGCGCACCAGCTCTCCTAAAATCGTGTCAAGATCGCTGGCGCTGTGGTGCTTGCCAAGGCAGGTACTTATCTCAGTCCTCGACATCTCGCCTCGACTCCTGAGCGCTTCAAGGACTTTGGCTTTCGGGCCGTCCTCCTCCGAGGCGAAAATGACGCTCACGCTGTCAGCGCAATAGCTCCACACTGCCAAGGCTGCCTCCAGGTGAGCCGGAAGGATAAAGGGTGAGCCGTCAAGTAGGGCGTAAATCATTGCGAGGCGAATGCATTGGGCTTCGGCCCGAGCGGTGAGCGAAGCCTGCAACCCGGATTCGCCCGGCGCTACCTTCCCAAGTTCGGGGTAGAGGAGCGCCCATGTGGGTTTTGCTTCCGCGCTCCAGGTGACACGCCCGATGGTACGCGCGGTTTGTGACGCTCGCTGGAGCCGGATAACTAAGTCCCCGTACAGCGCCGCATTTACTTCCTCGCCCCCGAAGGGCAGAGACTGGGAGCGCTTTGCACAGCACCAAAGGATGCGATTGCCGAAGCCGTTGGACCTATCGGAGGCCGAAAGCAGCCGCCGGAGCTCGCCTATTGTGATATTTCCGATGATGCCCACGTGCGGCTCCGCGCAACTGTCTTTATTCGACCTTGCTAGAGTGCGAACGGGCCCGCTATCCCACAATGCGCGAATGATGGGGCTTAGGGTGCTTCCGTCTCTTTTGCCCGCTTGCAAGGCTTGAGCAAGTTCCGTTTCGACCACCAGCAGGCGTTTATCCACTACGCCCGCGTCCCCGTCCTTGCCGTTTTCGCTCGGGTCCCGGATGGCGTGGATTAGGCCTTCTCCACTCGACAGGCCGGAAACGCGCCGGGTTTTCAGGAACTCCGGGTCTGCCTCCGCAAGG
The DNA here is from genome assembly GCA_964247505.1 of uncultured Acidobacteriaceae bacterium. Taxonomy (GTDB): domain Bacteria; phylum Acidobacteriota; class Terriglobia; order Terriglobales; family Acidobacteriaceae; genus EB88. Next base: position 273 of record CAXTVG010000261.1, on the reverse strand, counting down.
AAGGCCATCACGCAATCCGTCGCAGTTCCTTTTCGGGCCTTTGATGAATCGCCCACCACGGCTATAAAGAGGTTTGGATCGTGGCGGGTCTTTCCCACCGCGTAATAGCAGAGACGCCCGAACATACAGCCAGCCCCGGCCAGAAAGGTAAGGAGGAGTGCCTGCCGGTCAGCTTCCGTTTCCGGCTCCATCAGGCGAACGAAATCACCCGCAATGCCGTGAAAGGCTTCCGGGCGCATCGGCTGGGGCCATGCTGGGGCCGTGCTGGCAGGC
>CAXTVG010000260.1:0-3920 GCA_964247505.1 uncultured Acidobacteriaceae bacterium | reverse complement strand
CCTGGGGGCGCCCCTCGCCCGCAGAGCGCAGCCGGATGCTCGCGCGCATCGCCGACCGCATGGAAGAAAACCTTGAAATGCTGGCCACGGTCGAGACCTGGGACAATGGCAAGCCGATCCGCGAAACCATGGCTGCCGACCTGCCGCTCGCAATCGATCATTTCCGCTACTTCGCCGGGTGCATCCGGGCGCAGGAGGGTGGCATTTCGCAGATCGACGATACAACCGTCGCGTACCACTTCCACGAGCCGCTGGGCGTCATTGGGCTGATCATCCCGTGGAATTTCCCGCTGCTGATGGCGGCTTGGAAGCTGGCGCCAGCGCTGGCCGCCGGCAACGTCGTGGTGCTGAAGCCAGCGGAGCAGACGCCGCTTTCGATCCTGGTGCTGATGGAGCTGATCGAGGACATCCTGCCCGCGGGCGTGCTGAATGTCGTGAACGGCTTCGGCCTGGAAGCGGGTAAGCCGCTGGCTTCGAGCCCCCGCATCCACAAGGTCGCGTTTACGGGCGAAACCACCACCGGGCGGCTGATCATGCAGTATGCGTCGCAGAACATCATCCCGGTCACGCTCGAGCTGGGCGGTAAGAGCCCGAATATCTTATTCGAGGACGTGGCGAGCGCGGACGACGCGCTCTTTGACAAAGCGCTCGAGGGCTTCGCGATGTTCGCGCTGAACCAGGGCGAGGTGTGTACCTGCCCTTCGCGGGCGCTGGTGCAGGAGTCGCTTTACGACCGGTTTATGGAGCGAGCGATCCGGCGCGTCAAGGCCATCCGGCAGGGAAACCCGCTCGAGAAGAGCACGATGATCGGGGCGCAGGCCTCGGGTGAGCAGCTGGAGAAGATTCTCTCGTACCTCGACATCGGCCGGCAGGAAGGCGCAGAAGTGCTGACCGGCGGCAAGCGGGCCGAGCTGGACGGCGACCTGGCCGGGGGCTACTACGTGGAGCCGACGGTGCTCAAGGGACACAACCGGATGCGCGTGTTCCAGGAGGAGATTTTCGGGCCGGTGGTCTCGGTGACCACGTTCCGGGACGAGGAGGAAGCGCTCGCGCTGGCGAACGACACGCTGTATGGCTTGGGCGCGGGCGTGTGGACGCGCGACATGAACCGAGCTTACCGGATGGGCCGCGGCATCGAGGCCGGGCGCGTTTGGACCAACTGCTATCACCTGTACCCGGCTCACGCGGCGTTCGGCGGGTACAAGCAGTCGGGCATCGGGCGAGAAAACCATAAAATGATGCTGGAGCACTACCAGCAGACCAAGAACCAGCTGGTGAGCTACAGCCCAAACGCGCTGGGGTTCTTTTAGCGATGGCGGACGCGCCTGAGCAAGTGTTGTGCACGCCCGCGGCGGAAGCGCTCCTGGCGAAGCTGGCCGCCCGGCATGGGGAGCTCATGTTCCACCAGTCGGGCGGCTGCTGCGACGGCTCATCGCCCATGTGCTATCCGCGCGGCGAGTTTCTAGTGGGCGAGAGTGATGTGCAGGTCGGCTCGGTCTGCAGCACACCGTTCTATATGAGCCGTCCGCAGTGGGAGTACTGGAAACACACGCAGCTCACGCTCGACGTGGTCCCCGGGCGCGGCGGCATGTTTTCGCTTGAAGGGCCGGAAGGTGTGCGTTTCCACATCCGCTCGCGTGTGTTCACGGATGCGGAGATTGCGGCGCTCGCGCGGGAGGGCCGCCTCTAGCCGCGCGAGCGGTTCCGGTGCGGGTGTGCCATTTCGAAGTACAACCGCGAGCTTCCGCTTGCGAACCCACGTCTCAAATGCGAGACGTGGGGCACCCGTGCTGCTTGCTGGTGAGTGGTCTTGAACTTTCAGCGATCCATTTTCAGTGACTCAGAGTTATAAGCATTCCTGCTCTTTTGCATAGAAATCTTTTTCAAGCGATGCGCAATCCACACGTAGGCTTCGCTGCGTTTCCCCTATATGAGACGCAGCGAAATGATTCGGGCCGTCGATGTGGAGATCCGGCGTTTGGAAGCCATACGGGACCAATTGCAGGCGCTTGCGAGTTATGGGAGCTTGCTGACGAGAAAGCGGCGCAACTTATCGGAAGATGGTCGCCGCCGGATCGCCGAGGCACAGCACCGGCGCTGGGCAAGCGTCCGCGAGCGAAACTCCAGCCCGAGCGGTCAAGTGGGGATGCTGCCGCAGGCCGGGCTGCCTGACGGCGAGCGCGTGGCAGGCTGAGCGGTCCCGTCTTCTAATCGCTCGATGAGCCCGCGCCGGCTTGCGTATCGTTTTTATGGCCGGCTGCACGGTCTTGGACACGTAAACGCTCCCCGGCTTGCTCCAGCAGCGACCAGTCCTCGCGAAACTCCTGCATACTTTCCCGCATGCGCCCCTTCTCGTGGAGCACGTAGGCGACGCGCTCGAGCATAAGCTGATAGGCAAGCCGCGGGTCAGAACCCGGCGCGAGCAGCGTATCCGTATCGATCCCCACTGTACCGTTCGGCTCCTCCGGCGCGAGGTGCAGCCATGCGCCGCCGTTCGCGTCTATCGTTGCGGTCGCCTTGCCCCACTCTGCGGGAAAGCGGATTTTTCGGTTAGGAAGCAGTGCCGCCACCTCTGGCGAAGCGCGCAGGCTCGCGAACCGCTGCTGGTAGCCGGCCCACTCCTCCGGCGTTCCGGGCATATCGTTTTCGTCCTCGGCGGGGAGCGAAGCAGTGTTGCGGGCGTAGGTCTTGTACAGGCTGAAGCGTCCGGTCAGGAAATATGCAACGAAAAACGAACCGGCAATCTCGTGGTCGCCGATCAGCGCCGCGGGCAGCAGGTAGGCCTTAGTGTGGATGCCCGCTTCCGTGCCGCTGCGCGCAAGGCCCCCTCGGGGGAAGCTGCCCGGCTGCTGCGCGAAGTGCATGGCGCGAAACCCCAGCGCGGGCTGCTTGCGGGCCCAGTGCGTAAAGGATCGCATGACCGCCTTCGGGCTGGTCATGCCCAGGTCGTTGAGCACGTCGCGATGAACGGCGTGGGGAAAGATCGCGTCGAGGAACTTGCGGGAAAAGTCGGCACAGTTGTTGGTAAAGGTATTGTAGCGATTGCGATTGTTGTTTCCGTTGAGCCAGGCGACAGCCTGCTCGTCCTGCTCGCGCGTGGAGCGTACGGAAAACAGCCAAACGTCGCGGACCGCGGTCGCCCCCACCAGGTCGCGCCAGTAGGTGTGCATCAGCGGCGGGCAATAGGTGCCCGTGCAGACCGGCGCGAGAAAGCCCCGGCGCGCATGGTCCTGGAGTGCGTTTTTCTCCGGCTGCGAGGTGTAAAGGAGCCGCTTGCCGGCGTCGAGCGAACCTTGGAGGTAGAGGCTCACCGGGACCATATTCCACGAGTAAGGCTCATCTTCGCGAAAGTCGGGGTAGGTGGTGACGATGGAGCCCTGCTCGCCCGGCCCGCACAGCCGCGCCCGCACAGGCGACTCGGCGCACACGCCCGAAAGGTAAACCAGCGAATGGCCCGCATGGGTGAACCGCGAAGCGCCGATGGTGGTCGGGTCGGCCAGCACCACGCCGATGTCGGCCCGCGCCGCCAGACCGGGGCCTGCAAGGAGCGCCGCGGCGCAGAAATACAGAAGCCGGGCGAGCGGCACCGGGCAAGATCGCATAGTTTTCAGACTACCTCAGACGATTTGAGCCCTCGCGATGAGAGTGTTTCTTCCTCTGCGAACCGCGATTCTCGGTACGCGAGCTTAGAAACCGGAGCTGCGATGGGCGCGCGCTCGGCGAACGGAGGGTAGAGCTCGTGATGCAGGCCGTAGTTGCGGACCGGTTTGGGCGTGAGCTTCCAGGACTCTTGCGCGTAGGCGTTGACGTTGTTGCGGCCGTTGGAGATAGAGGGCGGGCGACCGCGACCGTTACGGTGAAAGGGCTGCCGGGCAACAGCGACGGATGGAGGTGTAGGGCGGGTGTTTCCGAATTGCGGA
>CAXTVG010000259.1:0-3925 GCA_964247505.1 uncultured Acidobacteriaceae bacterium | reverse complement strand
GCGCCGGAGCTGGTGCGGGCTCTGGGCGAGCAGAGAATTACTGTAGACGAGCGCGGCGGGGGAGTGCGCGTGTGCCCGGATGTGTTGACCACGCGGGCGGAGTTGGAGCGGGTAGCAGATGCAATCCTTCATGCCTAAAGTAGTAGGTGAATGAACGGTAGCAGTCTATCCCGCGAAAAGCGTAGACAATACTGAAAGGAGTCGATGGGAGGGCGCACCGTGGCAGACGAAAACTTCGTATAGATCGCTTTTCGAACTTGATCAGGATGAAGAGGGCTATCCTCCCGTCTAGTACGAAACGCTCTGGGCGGTTGCGCTGGAACAGCATTCTTTGTATCGCATCGACAATATACCGCTTTACGTAAAAGGCATAAGCAGCGAGGACGTGGTCACGGCTGAGCATCAAGACGGTCGATTACAGTTCGTGAAGCTTGTGGCGCCTTCCACAAACAGCGTTGTGAGAGTCTATGTAGCGGAAGAGTCTGATAAGCAAGCCGCTAGAAGTAGCTTTCTTGCGTTGGGATGCGAGTCAGAAGGCTCCTATGTTCCCCGGCTTTTCGCGTTGGAAATACCAACTAGCGCCGCAATGGGCTCGGTAGAGGCGCTTTTAGAAGGCGGTACAGCAATGGGACGGTGGGAATACGAAATAGGTGTTCTTCGCTCCCAATAGAGATTCATTGTCCTATTTCTACAGGACGCCAACCTTACAGCGCATTGCCGGAGTCCAGCGCCGCGAACAGCGCAGGTACATTCAAATAAATCCCCGTCCCCTCGATCTCCAACCGCTCCCGCTCCGCCCAAAACGCCGCTCCACAGCTACGCGCAGTCCGTGTATCGGGGTCGATCAGCCAGATGTTGGCGATGCCCATAGCCTGGTAGTCTTTGGAGCGCTTCTGCAAAGCAGAGTAAGTGTCGTCCGGTGATAGCACCTCAATGACAAGTAGCGGAGCTTTTTCCAGGACTGGCGGATGGGGCCCTGCCCAGTCGACAACCACGTCCGGCAATCGCACTCGGGGAGCAGCGACGCGCGTACGCACTTCGAGCGATGCCGTTATGCCCCACTCGCGACCGTGCTGGAGAAACCAGGCGAACAGCAAGCCTTGAATCTGACCGTGGTCCCACGTTCCCAAAGGCTTCTCCTCCAGGCGGCCGTCGATGAACTCGACATCCGGCCGGTAGCTGGTCCTGAGGTACTCCTCAATTGTGATCAGTTGCGTCTGGGCTGCCATGCGTCTAGGCTACAGCACTTTTAGAGTTTCGGCCCCGGTTTTCCGCAGCGTTCCACCGGCGCGCCCCACCCCCGTCCGGGAACTAAACTAGAGCTAGACCCCATGGCCGAATTCACCCACCTGCACCTCCATACCGACTTTTCCCTCCTCGACGGCGCTTGCGACGTGGACAAGCTCGTCAAGCGCGTCCAGGACATCGGGCAAACCTCGGTCGCCATCACCGACCACGGCAACATTTACGGGGCTGTTCATTTTTTTGAAGCGGCGAAGAAGCAGGGGATCCGGCCCATCCTGGGCTGCGAGCTGTACATCTGCCAAAAGGACGACCACCGCGCCGACCCGCAGGGGGACGACTACAACCACCTGCTGGTGCTCGCCGAAAACGAGGAAGGCTACCGCAACCTGGTGCGCATCACCTCCGAGGCCTCGCTGCACGGGTTTTATCGCAAGCCGCGCATTTCGAAGAAGTACCTCGCGGAGCATTCGGCGGGCCTGGTTGGGCTGTCGGGCTGCCTCGCCGGGGAGCTTTCGCAGCACCTGATTAAAGACAACTACGAGGGCGCCAAACGCACAGCAAGCCAGTATCAGGACATCTTCGGACGCGGCAATTTCTTCCTCGAAATCCAGGACCACGGCATGGAGCTGGATAAAAAAATCCAGAACGACATGTTCCGTTTGGAGCGCGACCTCGACATCCCGCTGGTCGCGACCAACGACAGTCACTACCTGTGCGAGGACGACCACCACGCGCACGAAATCCTGCTTTGCGTCCAAACCGCCGGGTCGATCCACGACCCCAAGCGGTTCAAGTTCGACTCGGATGAGTTCTACGTCAAGACCGCGGACGAGATGGAGCGGCTGTTCTCCTTCGCTCCGCAGGTCGTCAGCCGGACGATGCAGTTTGCCGAACGTTGCCAGCTCAAGCTCAACAAGGTCGAGAACCCCTTCCCGGAGTTCGCCGTGCCGCCCGGCCACACCGTCGACACGTTCTTCGAGCAGGTGTGCCGCGAAGGCTTCCAAAAGCGCCTGAACACCAGCATCAAGCACCTTGAAGCTACGGGCAAACTGCGTTCGCCCATCGCCGACTACCACGCCCGCCTCGAGCGCGAGCTCGACTGTATCAAGGCGATGAAGTTCCCCGGCTACTTCCTGATCGTGTGGGACTTCATCCGCTACGCGCGCGAGCACGACATCCCCGTGGGCCCAGGGCGCGGCTCGGCGGCGGGCTCGCTGGTCGCGTACGTGATGGAGATCACCGACGTCGACCCGCTCCAGAATGCGCTGCTGTTCGAGCGCTTCCTGAACCCCGAGCGCGTGAGCATGCCCGATATCGACATCGACTTTTGCATGAACCGCCGCGGCGAGGTCATCGACTACGTCACGCGCAAGTACGGCCGCGAGCAGGTCGCGCAGATCATCACCTTCAACACTATGGCTGCAAAAGCGGCGATCAAGGACGTGGGCCGCGCGCTCGACCTGCCCTACGGCGACGTGGACAAGATCGCCAAAATGATCCCGCCGACCATCGGGATCACTTTGGAGCAAGCGCTCAAGGATTCTCCTCCGCTCCAGGAGGCCTACGACAAAGACCCGCAGATGCGCGAGGTCATCGACACCGCGCTTAAGCTTGAGGGGCTGGTGCGCGGCGCGGGCGTGCACGCCGCGGGCGTGGTCATCGCGCCCCGTCCTTTGACGGACCTGGTCCCCGTGGTGCGCTCGAAAAACGACGAAATCGTGACCGCCTACGACATGAAGGCGATCGAAAAGCTGGGCCTGCTCAAGATGGACTTCCTGGGCCTGACCACGCTGACCGTCATCGACGACTGCCTCAAGCTGCTGCGCGCCGAAAACATCGAGCTCGACCTCGACACGATCGCGCTCGATGACCAGAAAACCTACGAAGGCATCTTCCATCGTGCGCTCACCTCCGGCGTGTTTCAGTTCGAGTCGGGCGGCATGCGCGACGTGCTCCGCCGCTACAAGCCCACGTCCGTTGAAGACCTGACCGCGCTCAACGCGCTGTACCGCCCGGGTCCCATCCAGGGCGGCATGATCGACGACTTTATCGAGCGCAAATGGGGCCGCCGCAAGGTGGAGTACGACCTGCCTCCGATGGAGTCGATTCTCAAAGAGACCTTGGGTGTCATCGTGTACCAGGAGCAGGTGATGCAGATCGCCAACGCGGTCGCCGGCTACTCCCTCGGCGAGGCCGACCTGCTGCGCCGCGCGATGGGTAAGAAAAACCTTGAGGAGATGACCAAGCAGCGCGAGCGGTTCGTCTCGGGCGCTGCGGAAAAGGGTTTTAAAAAAGATATCGTCACCCGCGTGTTCGACCTGATGGAGCAGTTCGCGGGCTACGGCTTTAACAAGTCGCACTCCGCCGCCTACGCCCTGCTCGCCTACCACACGGCCTACCTCAAGACCCACCACCCGGTCGAGTTCATGGCCGCTCTGCTGACGAGCGAAATCTCCAAGCCGGAGAATGTGGTCAAGTACATCAAGGAGTGCCGCGAGCTCGGCATCGACGTGCAGCCGCCCGATGTCACGCTCTCGGGCGCGGACTTCACGCCCAACGGCGAGGCCATCCGCTTCGGGCTTACCGCGATCAAGAACGTGGGCCGCAACGCCATCGATTCCATCCTCGAAGCGCGCGCGAAAAAGCCCTTCGCCTACTTCTGGGATTTCTGCGAGCAGGT
>CAXTVG010000258.1:0-3929 GCA_964247505.1 uncultured Acidobacteriaceae bacterium | reverse complement strand
GGCGCAATTGTAGACGCGCAGGGCGGGGATCTTTCAGCGCTGGACGCAGGGCTGGGGCACCATGCGCCCGGCGCGCAAACCACCTTCCGCGCGCCGTGTTCGGGCTTTTTGTGCTCCATCGACACCACCGCCGTGGGTTGGGCCGTACAGCGGCTGGGCGCGGGCCGGGCTGCGCCGGGCGAGGCCGTCGACCCTCACGCGGGGCTCGCTGTGCATGCGAAGCTTGGGCAGCAGGTAAGGACTGGCGAGCCGGTTTTCACACTTTTTGCGGAGAGCGTGCCGCGCTTCGCGGAGCCGCTCGCGCTGCTGCGGGGCGCTGTGGTCATCAGCGGGGAACAGCAAGCCCCGCCGCCGCTGCTCGGCGAGGTTATCGCGGGCGATTAAAACGAAAACCGCCTGCGCGGCTTGCGGCCACTTCGTGGCGTGCCTTTGTTTGTATGTGGCGCTCCCGTTGGTTGCGGCCGCAGTCTCGATCCCGACCAACGGGAGGGCTACGAAAGCCTGCCGTTCAGCACCAACAAAAATTCGCCACGAAGTGGCCGCCTCCCGCGCAGGGGGTTTTTCTTTTTATCCATGTGCGGGGACTGCTCGCCGGCGCGGGCTTGCCGGGGCGCGGCTCCTGGCCTTGCATCTGCTTTAGACTAAGGCGGCATGAGCCCTGCGGAGCAAGGAAGCGAGTGGGAACGAATCGGCGCGGCGGCGCGAGTCATGCGGGAACAGCTTGGATCCCGCGCTGCAGCCAGTGTCGCGATCATTTTGGGCTCAGGGCTGGGCGCGTTTGCTGCGCAGCTTGAAGAGCCGTCCGCGATTCCATTTGAGCGGATCCCGCACTTCCCTGTTTCCGGCGTACCCGGCCACGCTGGGCGTTTGGTCGCGGGCGGGGTCCGGGGCACGCCCGTGCTGGTGCTGGCGGGGCGCGTTCACGCGTATGAAGGCCATTCCGCAAATGCGGTGGTCTTCGCGGTGCGGACGCTGGCTGCGCTTGGGGTCAAGGCGTTAATCCTGACCAATGCCGCCGGGGGCATTCGGCTCGATCTGCGGCAAAGGCAACTCGTTCTTATCACGGACCACATCAACCTGACAGGCCTGAACCCGGCGTGCGGCCCGAATCTGGGCGAGCAGCCGCGTTTTTTCGATATGTCGGAGTGCTACTCGCCGCGCCTGGGCGCGCTGGCCCAGGCTGCGGCGGCGTCGCCGCTCGCGGAGGGCGTGTACGCGGGCGTGCTCGGGCCGAGCTTTGAAACGCCTGCGGAAATACGCGCGTTTCGCGCCATGGGGGCCGATTTGGTCGGCATGTCGACCGTGCTTGAAACCATTGCCGCGCGGCAGGCCGGGGTAGAGGTTCTGGGCATTTCCTGCGTGACAAACATGGCCGCGGGCGTGGATGGGCGGCCGCTTTCGCACGAGGAGGTGCTCGCAACCGGGCGCGCGGTTGAGCGTGAGCTGGCAGCTTTGTTAACAGGGGTAGTCCCGCGCATCGCGGTCGCGCTCAACCGGCAAGGGACTGCCGAGTGATCGGGTTGCTCATGATCGCGATCAAGGGCACGGGCGCGAATCGAAGGCGGGCGGCGGAAGAGGAGCCCTTGGGATCCCGGAGCGTGACGCTTTCGACGGAGCAAAACTTTCGCAAGCAGTTGCGGCGCTCGATCCCACATCTCAGAAACGAGCTGTGGGCCTCCGGTTGAGATCGGCCGGCGCATTCAGCAGGCAGGCGCGAACGGAACAATTCGCGCGTGACAGGAGCAAGAACCTTGGCGAATTTTGTAATCTTGGGCGGGTCGGGCGGCGTCGGTTCAGCGCTGGCGAGGATGCTTGTGGGGCGCGGCGATCAGGTGCTTTTAGCGGGCCGAAATGAAGCAAAGCTGGCGCAAATCGGGGCCGATTTAGGCGCGAAAATGGTGCTTGCGGAGGCGGAAGACAGTGTTTCCATCGAAGCTGCTATAGCAGAAGGTGCAAAGCTGTTCGGTCAGCTTGATGGGGTCGCGAACTGTTTCGGCTCGCTGCTGCTGAAGCCGGGGCATGTGACCAGCGACGCGGAGTTCGATTCGGTGCTGGCGGGGAATCTGAAGAGCGCGTTCGCGGCGATGCGGGGGGCGGTGAAGGCGATGCCGGGGGCGGGGGCGGCGGTGTTTGTGTCGAGCGCGGCGGCGCTGATCGGGCTTGTGAACCATGAGGCGATCGCGGCGGCGAAGGCTGGGGTGCAGGGGCTGGCGCTTTCGGCTGCGGCGACGTATGCGAAACGCGGGCTGCGGTTCAACTGCGTAGCGCCGGGGCTCGTGGACACGCCCTTGACGGCGCGGATTGTGGGCTCAGAGCCGGCGGCGCAGGCTTCGCTGAAGATGCACGCACTGGGCCGGTTCGGGGAGCCCGAGGACATTGCGGCGGCAATTGCGTTTCTGCTGGACCCGGCGCAGAGCTGGATTACGGGGCAGGTTTTGGGCGTGGATGGCGGGCTGGGTTCGGTTTGGAGCCGTGGAAACGGGTGATTTCGTGAGATACGCGGGCGGCATCGTACCTGGGAAAGGCAGGGAACGATGAAGCTGATTGCACTGGAAGAACACTACAGCACACCCGAAGTCCACGCGGCCTGGGAAGCGCTTAGCGGACCGTTGAAGGACCCGATTATTTCGCACTTTCAGTCGGCGGAGATCCGGCAGCGGCTTGAGGATTTTTCCGACACGCGGCTTGGGCACATGGATGCGTGCGGCATCGATGTGCAGGTGCTTTCCCTGACGACGCCGGCGACCCAGAGTTTTGAGCCCGCGCAGGCGCGTGACCTGGCCCGGCGCTGCAATGACGCAGCTGCCGAGGCGATTGCGCGCCGTCCGGACCGGTTTGAGGGCCTGGCGACCCTGCCCACGCCGGACCCGGAGGCTGCGGCCGCGGAGCTGGAGCGGTGCGTCAAGGATCTAGGCTTTAAGGGCGCAATGCCGTGCGGGCGCACGCGCAACCGGCCCATGGACCTGCCGGAGTTCTTTCCGATCTACGAGAAAGCTGCGGAGCTTGGGGTTCCCTTGTACGTTCACCCGCAGATTCCGCAGCCGGAGATACGGGAGATTTACTACTCCGGTTTTGGGGACCAGCTGGATACGATGTTCGCGTCCGCGGGGGTGGGCTGGCATTACGAAAACGGCGTGCAGGCGCTGCGGCTGGTGTTGAGCGGGCTGTTTGACCGGCTGCCTTCGCTCCAGATCATCCTGGGGCACTGGGGCGAGCTGATTGTGTTCTATCTGGACCGGATCAACGATCTTTCCGAGGCGGCCCCGCAGCTTAAAAAGCCGGTGGCGCAATACTTTCGCGAGAACTTCAGCGTGACGCCCAGCGGGATCTTCAGCCAGGCGTATCTGCTGCGGGCACTCGAGATCATGGGCGAGGACCGGGTGCTGTTTGCGCAGGATTACCCGTTTAAGTTCGCTCCAAATGGCGACGCGCGGCGGTTTCTGATGGAAGCGCCGATCGACGAGGCGGTGAAAGCGAAAATCGCGCACGGGAACTGGGAGCGGCTGACCGGCAAAGGCTAAGACCCCTACGCGGGAGGCGGCCACTTCGTGGCGGGTTCTTGTTGGGGGTTGGGGCGCTCCCGTTGGTCGCGGTCTAGCTTTGTCGCATAGAACCCACGTCTCAAACGCGAGACGTGGGGCACCCATGTTCTCTCGGCGGCGAAAGAGTACGCTGATGCAGACCAGCGCAGGACGCACAGAGACTCCCAGGGCAGCAACAACGAAAACACCCCACGAAGTGGGCGCCAGCCGCGCAGGCGGTTTTAGTTTTTGGTTATTTCATGGTGCTCGTCGGGGACGGGGTCGGCGCTCTTGACCCAGGCGGCGCAGATGAGGTCGCGGAGCATGCTGGCGCCGGCGGCGAGGCGCTGCTCGGCGAAGAGTTTGCCCGCGGGGGTGCCGGTTCCGGTGAAAGCGCTTTGGTTGTTG
>CAXTVG010000257.1:2296-3929 GCA_964247505.1 uncultured Acidobacteriaceae bacterium | reverse complement strand
ACCTGGTGGCGAACGCGATCGTGCTGCCGTTGGGCGGTTGGGCATCCAGCGTGCTGGGGCGCAAGCGATTTTTTATGACGTGCATCGTGATCTTCACGGTGTCGTCGTTTCTTTGCGGACTGGCGCCGTCGCTCTTGTTTCTGCTGCTGTTCCGGGTGTTCCAGGGCGCGGGTGGTGGGGGTCTGCAGCCGATGGCGCAGGCTATCATGGCCGACTCGTTCGAGCCTCGATTGCGGGGACTCGCGTTTGCCTTGTATGGGCTGGTCGCGGTGCTCGCGCCTTCGATCGGTCCCACGATCGGCGGCTGGATCACCGACACTTACAGCTGGCGATGGATTTTCTATATCAATATTCCGGTCGGCATCCTTGCCCTGATTTTGACTGAGCGGCTGGTGGACGATCCGCCCTGGCTCGGCTCAGACCTGAAGAACTTCTTCCGGGTGGACTATATCGGGGTCGGCCTGCTCGTGTTGTCCATGGGATCGCTCCAGATCATGCTCGACAAGGGGCAGGAGAAGGATTGGTTCGGGTCGCACTTCGTCCAGTTCTTCGGGACGGTGTTCGGGATCACGATTGTTTCCCTGCTGATCTGGGAGTGGTGGGGCGCGAAGAGGCCCATCATGGAGCTGCGGCTGTTTAAGCACCGGAACTTCGCGGTCTGCTGCTTCTTGATGCTGCTGACCGGCGGCATTTTGAATGCGACGACGGTGCTGCAGCCTCAGTATCTCCAAGCGCAGGTCGGCTACACGGCCACCATCGCGGGACTGTCGCTGGCGGGCGGCGGTGTGGCGCTGCTGCTGGTTATGCCGATCGCAGGGCAGGCGGTGACCCGGTTTCCGGCGCGCAACATTATTGCCTTCGGGTTTGCGATTACGGCTTGTTCGTACTGGCTGACGGCGACCAAGCTGAACCTCGGGATTTCGTTCAGCACCGCCTCGTGGCTGCGGGTCTGGCAGATCGGATCGATCCCGCTTGTGTTTATCGCCCTCACGACCGCGGTTTATTTTGGGCTGCCGCGAGAAAAATCGAATCAGATCTCAGGGCTGATCAACTTCGTGCGAAACATCGGGGGCTCGATCCTGATCGCGCTGACCAATGCGGCGGTGACGCAGCGCGGGCAGTTCCACCAGAACCAGCTTTTGAAGTACGTCGTGCCCTCCGGCCTGAACTACCAGCGACAGGAGGGCATGTACCAGGGCACGTTCGCGGGGAAGATGGGCGCGGCGAACGCGCAGCACCTGGCCAATGGACAGATCCTGAACAATCTTCAGGCGCAGTCGACGACGCTGGCGTACGTCGATGTGTTCTGGCTGCTGTTTGCTGCGTGCGTGGTGATGACGCTGCTCGCGTTTCTGCTGCAGCGCAACGATCCGCGCGCGGGTGGGCAGCAGCAGGCACCGGCGCATTAGCGAAAGGGGGAAGGGTGTAGGGTTGAGGGTAAGGGGTTCAAAGGCCTGCTTGCCCGCTGGCTGTAGCGCGCTCAACTCTTTCCAGCCTCTTTCCATGGCGACTTCCGCTTCAGCTTCCGCCGCTTCCCCACGCTCGTACGCGCATGCGTGGCGGGCGCTGCGCGGGCGCAACTTCCGGCTGTTTTTCTCGGGGCAATCCGTGTCGCTGGTGGGCACATGGATGA
>CAXTVG010000257.1:0-2286 GCA_964247505.1 uncultured Acidobacteriaceae bacterium | reverse complement strand
GCCGGCTGCGCAACGATCCGCGGGGGGGGGGGCAGCCGCTGGCGCCGGCACACTAGCCAATGGGGGAAGGTGTAGGGTTGGGGTGAGGGGTGCAACGGCCTGCTTGCCCGCCGGCTGGAGCGCGCTTCACTCTTTCTCCTCTTTCCATGGCGACTTCCGCTTCAGCTTCCGCCGCTTCCCCACGCTCCTACGCGCATGCGTGGCGAGCGCTGCGCGGGCGCAATTTCCGGCTGTTTTTCTCAGGGCAATCCGTGTCGCTGGTCGGCACCTGGATGACGCGGGTGGCGACCGCGTGGCTGGTCTACCGCTTAACCGGGTCCGCGCTGCTGTTGGGCACCGTGAGCTTCGCGGGGCAGATCCCGACGTTTCTGCTGGCACCGTTCGCGGGCGTGCTGGTGGACCGGATGGACCGGCGCAAAGCGCTTATCGCGACGCAGGTGGGCGCGATGGTGCAGTCGCTCGCGCTCGCTTTTCTCACGCTTTCGCACCGGATCGACATACGCGAGCTGGTTTGGCTGAGTGTCTTTCAGGGCGTGGTGAACGCGTTCGACATGCCGGTGCGGCAGTCGTTCCTGGTGCAGATGGTCGATGACCGCGCGGACCTGCAGAACGCGATCGCGCTGAACTCCTCCATGGTGAACGCGGCTCGTCTGATTGGCCCGTCCATCGCGGGCGTCATTATCGCGGCGCTCAATGAGGGCTGGTGTTTTCTGATCGACGGCGTGAGCTACATCGCGGTGATTGCGTCGCTGCTCATGATGCGGATCACGGTGGAGAAAGCGGCGCGCGCCGCGACGGGCATGGTGGCGCAGCTGCGCGAGGGCTGGGTGTATGTCGCGGGGTTCCGGCCTATCCGGTCGATTCTGCTCCTGTTCGCGATGGTAAGCCTGATGGGCTGGCCTTACACTGTGCTGATGCCGATCTTCGCGGGGCAGGTGCTGCACGGCGGGGCGCACACGCTGGGCTTCCTGATGGGTGCGTCGGGCTTGGGCTCGCTGGTTTCCGCGCTGTCGCTGGTGCTGCGGCGTTCGGTGCTGGGGCTTTTGAAAATGCTGCCGATCGCTGCGGCGGTGTTTGGAGCGACCCTTGTCGCGTTTGGATTTTCACGCTCGCTGTGGCTTTCCATGGTGCTGATGCTGATCGTGGGCTGGGGCATGATGCAGGGGCTCACGGTGAGCAATACGCTCGTCCAAACGTTGGCCCCGGAAGACAAACGCGGGCGCGTGATGAGTTATTACACCATGGCATTTGTGGGCATGGCGCCGTTTGGGAGCCTGCTGGCCGGGGAACTGGCGCATGTACTGGGCGCGCCGCGGACGGTAGAAATCACCGGTGCCGCTGTTTGTGTTGCGGCGCTGTGGTTTTGGCGCGGCATGGGCGCGGTGCGCAGCGATATGCGGCCGGTGTATGAGCGGCTGGGGATTGTGCCCGCGGCGAGCCCAGGTAAATCGGCCGCTTTACGGCAGTAAGGGAGGAAATGGTGCGCCCGGAAGGATTCGAACCTCCGGCCTACTGGTTCGTAGCCAGTCGCTCTATCCAGCTGAGCTACGGGCGCACTCGTCTGTTCACAGGGGGTGCGAACAATTTCTAAGATACCAAGCGCGTGCGCGGGTGTCTACTGCGGGGGCGGCTGTGGGACGGAGGGCTGCCCGGTGGCGAGCGGGATCTCCTCGATAACGTCGAGCCCGGTGCGGCGGAGCAGCTGCTGTACGATGACGCGGGTGAGGCGCGAGGCGTCGAACTCGACCCGGACCTGCTTTTGGGCCTCATCCACGCGCAGGGCGCGGATGCCGTAGACCTCGGACAGGCGGCTGAGCGCGGCGACAGCGTTCTCGGTGGGGTGCTCGGCGTAGCGGAACAGGACGTCGGTAGGGGTCATGGTTTCGAAACCAATGATAGCGCGTTACTGCAGGGCGCGGAGGTAGCTTTCGATCTCCGGGCTGGTCCAGTCCTGAGCGCCGATGAAGCGGCGGCGGACGACTCCGCTTTTGTCGAGAATGTAGGTTTCCGGCGGCATGGTAGTGCCGAAGGCCTGGTTCGACCGGCCGGTCGCGTCGAGCGCGGTGCGGAGCGGGAACGGGTGGCGCTCGAGAAAGCGCCGGTAGGCCTCCGGGTCGCGGTCGAAGGAAACGGCGAGCACGGTGATGCCGGGCATGTCGCGCTGCAGGGCGGCGAGCGAGGGGAACTCTTGGAGGCAGGGCGCGCACCAGGAGGCCCAAAAGTTGAGTACGACGACGCGGCCGCGGAGCCCGGCAAGCGGGTGGCCGGGCAGGTTGAGCGCGGGGG
>CAXTVG010000256.1:0-3947 GCA_964247505.1 uncultured Acidobacteriaceae bacterium | reverse complement strand
TGGCGGAAGCGATGCTGGATGGGTTCGGGGCGGTAGAAGGCTTGGCCATCAATGTTTAGGTTGGTCTAAGTTCGATTCGCTCGCGGCCCGGTCATGCAAAAGTTCCGCGGATCGCGCCGCGAGTGAAGCCGCCCAGCTCAGGGAGTGCTATCAGGGCTCTCTCGGTCGCGTCGAGATCGGGGTTTTTGAACTTATAAGGGCAGCCGCTCTGCCCGGCCATCCGCCTGCACAACACGACCCTCACCGCCGAGCCCACCGGCAGCACGGAACCGTTCTTCCTATTGATGGAAGAATGCTTCTGATCCGGCTTGGATACGATCTCCACCCGGTTGCCGGTCCAGCTGGCATGATGCCGGCACTGCGCTCTTCTGGGTAGGACGGCTTGCACCGCACCCCTGATGAATGCTCTTATCAGAGAAGTGTGCGACGAATTCTCGCCATTCTGTTCGCGGCTCTCCTGACGCTTCCCTGCTTTACGCCCTTTCTAGCGCTGGGGCACGCGCGGACTCAGGAACAGAACCTGCCCGCCTGCTGCCGCCGTCTAGGCCAGCACCACTGCGCTATGGTGCCGGCAGATCGCGCCCGTTTCGCCTCTCCGGTCCGGCAGTGGAGCGCTTCCCCCGAGCGCTGCCCTATCCGCGCTGTCACTCTCGCATCCCCTTCCTTTCCAAACCTTTCGTCGATTGGCGGGCTCTTGAGCGCCGCCTTTCCGCCATTCGCAAGCGCAGAGCAAGGCCCAAAACAGGCCGAAGTGCGCCGCCGCGTTGCCCGGGAGCGCGCCCGGCATAAGCGCGGACCACCCACTCTTTTCTTCATTTAAGACCTGATTGCCGCTGTCGGCACAGTTGCTCGTTCCCCTTCGCATCGGGAGAGCAGTTTCCCGTCCTGCCCGCCGCCGGCGTCCCGAATCCGTGCCAATGCGGGCCTTCGCCTCCCAGCGAGTGCGAGGCGCGTCCTTTCCGCCGGCAGTTTGCTCACGCTAAAAACTGAAGAGAGATTTCATGCCCCGTCGCGCCCGCTTTGTCCCGTTTCTGCTTCTTCCCGCGCTTTCCGTCCAAGCCACGATTTTTGGAGGGGTCCAGGGCGTCGTTCACGACCCCCAACACCGCCCCGTTCCCGGCGCAATCCTCACGCTTCAAGCCGCACACTCCGCCAATGCGCAAACCGCGCTCAGCGCCGGAGATGGATCTTTCCGCTTCCCCGCCGTCCCTCTGGGCGACTACACCTTAACCGTCCGGCATCCCGGTTTCGCCGAAATAGCCGAGCCCGTGACCGTCCACAGCGACACCACTCCCGTACTCCACTTTGAACTGCCCCTGGCCCGCGCGAGCGCCGCCACTAGCGTCCGGGCCCGCCTCCCCAGCGGCCTCACCGCCGACTCCGCCACACCCACCACCCTCGTACGGCAGCAGCTGATCCAGGACACTCCCGGTGCCGATCAAACCAACTCCCTCGCCATGATCACCGACTACGTCCCCGGCGCCTACGTCACCCATGACATGCTCCACATCCGCGGCGGCCACCAAGTGGCCTGGCTCATCGACGGCGTCGAAATCCCCAACACCAACATAGCTTCCAACCTCGGCCCCCAGATCGACCCCAAGGACATCGAGTACCTCCAGATCTCCCGCGGCTCCTACTCGGCCGACCTCGGCGACCGTACCTACGGCGTTTTCGACGTCGTCCCAAAGAACGGCTTCGCCCGCGACCGCGACGCCGAACTCACGCTCACCGCGGGCTCCTTCGCCCAAACTGACGACCAGATCTCCTTTGGCGACCACACCGGCCGCTTTGCCTACTACACAAGCCTTGAGGGCAACCGCAGCGACTACGGGCTCGCTCCACCCATCAGCCGCCCGCTCCACGACGCCGACAATGGCTTCGGCGGCTTCGGCTCCCTCCTTTTCAATCAAACTCCCCGCGACCAATTGCGCTTTGTAGCCCAGCTGCGGCGCGACTTCTTCCAAATTCCCTATGATCCCGACCCCAGCAGCAACGAAAACCAGCTCTATAAATCAAGCGGCCTCCGCGATACCCAGAGCGAAAGAGACGGCCTCGCCGCCTTCACTTGGGTCCACACGTTTTCCCCCGATACCCTGCTCCAACTGTCCCCGTTCCTTCACTACAACTCCGCCGACTACACCCCCAATGCAGCCGACCAGCCCGTCGCCACGATTTCCGATCGCGCTTCCACCTACGGCGGCGTCCAGTCCTCTATCGGCACAACTGTAAAAAAGAACACCCTGCAAGCCGGTTTTTATTCCTTCGGCCAGCACGACAGTAACCTCTTCGCGAATTCTTTCGCCGACGGCAGCTACCCCAACTTCACACTCACCCAGACCACCCCGGGCGGCCTGCTCGAGGAATGGATCTCCGACAGCTATAAACTGGCCCCCGGCATCACCGTCCTCGGCGGCCTTCGCTTTTCCCAGTTCCGCGCCGACATCCGCGAAAACGCAACCGCCCCACGCATCGGTCTCGCCCTCCAGATCCCTAGGCTCCACTGGGTCTTCCGCGGTTTCTACGGCCGCTTTTACCAGCCGCCTCCGCTCCTCACCGCTGCGGGCCCGCTGGTCGCCTACGCGCAGGCCCAAAACACCACGCTCCAGCCCCTCCACGGCGAACGCGACGAAGAGCACCAGTTCGGCGTCCAAATCCCCTTCAAAGGCTGGCTCCTCGATGCGGACACGTTTCAAACCCGCGCCAATAATTTCCTCGACCACTCCAATATTGGAGAATCCAGCACCTACGTTCCCGTCACCATCGACGGCGCCCTCGTCCAGGCCTGGGAGCTCACCCTCCACTCCCCCCAGCTCCCCTACGGCGGCCAGGCCCATCTCGCCTACTCCAACCAAATAGCCCAACAGCGCGGGGCCATCACCGGCGGCCTCGTCTGCTATCCCATCTCCTCCCCTGAGTGCGACGTAGCTCCCGGCTATACCCCGGTCGACCACGACCAGCGCAACACCCTCAATCTCGGCTACCGTTCCTCGTTGCCCTTCCGCGCCTGGGCCGCCACGAATGTCTATTACGGCTCCGGCTTTACCAACGGCAGCCAGGGCGACCCAGATGACCCCTACTCCGGCTCCCACCTCCCCGCCCACACCACCTTCGACCTTAGCCTGGGCCGCGGGTTCGGCGAGCGCGCCACCCTCAACGTGAACGCCACCAATGTTACCAACCGCCGCGTGCTTCTCGACAACTCACTCACCTTCGGCGGCTTCCACTATAACGATCCTCGCCAAATCTACGGCGAGCTACGCTGGCGATTTAAGTTTTGAGCCGCGGCACCGTTTCCGGCAGCAAACGCGCGCAGTTTTTTTCGCGGTAAACTGCGACGGTCCCTTCGGACATAAACGTGCGGGAGTAGTTCATAAGTTGCCTAGAGTTAGTCAGAGTTGCTAGGAAACTCAGTTCCCTTTTTCCGGCCAGATCCTAGCGCACTCTGCCTGCCTTGTTCACAAGAACCACGTCCGAAAAGACGGCGCTGTCAGCCGTTGCCGGCAGGTGGGAGCAGAATCCGATGCCGGCGTAAAAGGGTCCCGTGAAGTTGACCTGGATAGGCGGCCCGAACTGGTGCAGAGGCTCATCCTTTAGCGCAATGAAGATGGCGATTTGGTTCCCACGCTTCTCAATCCCGATGCGCCGCGCCTTGACCCCGGCCAACATGCCGCCGAACCGAAACTGTTCGTCGCTCATCATCGCGCCGGTTTGGGGCCGCGCGGCCAAATGAATCAAGCCGCCGCCATGCTGCCCGACAACTGCCTCCAGGCTGTCGTCGTCCAGGCTCTGGCGCAGCACCAGCACGGCCTTGCGATCGTCATAGCCGTTCGGGTTCGGAAAGCTCGCGTCGGCGGCCAGTGAGACATCGCCTGAAAGCCTCTTCCAGACAAACCGGAACTCGTCCCGGTTGTACCAGATGTTGTACCCGGCGGAGCGGACAGTGT
>CAXTVG010000255.1:2054-3965 GCA_964247505.1 uncultured Acidobacteriaceae bacterium | reverse complement strand
GCATCAGTACCCCCGGCGAGGGACTGCGCCTGCTCGAACCCTTCATTGCGCAGCCATGCGGCCACGTTCAACGAGCGAACCCCATGGTGGCAAATGGCGACGATGCGGGCGTCGGGGTCGAGTTCATTGTGGGCCCGGGAGGGGACGTCGCCCATGGGGATAAGGACGGATCCGGGCATGGGCGCAGTTTCCGCTTCCCAAGGCTCGCGTACGTCCACTAGGATAGGGACGCCATCTCCGGTATTCTGTAGGAGTGCTCGGAGAGCTTCTGGCTCGATCTCGTAAGGCAGCATAGAAAAAGAGTAAACGCCCGTCCCCGGGGTTGTGGTTGCAAAGAAGTCCCATTTCGGTTTCCAAACGGATTTTTAACCCTGACTCCCGTGTGCACGACCCGGACGCGAGAGCCGCCAAGCGATGCACACCATTGAACCGAGCGGGCACAACCGCAGAGAAGGAAGCGTACTCACCGTGGGAAATACAGAACGCGTGATGATTGTGGAAGATGAGGTCCATGCGCTGCATGGGCTGGCCGAGCTGGTCTCCTCGTGGGGCTATGAGACGGAGATGGCGGGCGACGGGGTGGAGGCGCTGGAGAAAGCCGGCGGCTGGAACCCTGGGATTATTGTGACCGACCTGAAGATGCCACGGATGAACGGCCTGGAGCTGCTGCAGCAGCTGTCGGCGAACAAGAACGATTGCACGGTGGTGGTGCTGACCGCGCAGGGCTCGATCGACCTCGCGGTGGAGGCGATGAAGATCGGGGCGTATGACTTTATCCAGAAGCCAGTGGAGCCGACGCGGCTGCGCACCACGCTGAGCAACGCAACGCACAAGCGGGAAACCGAGCGGCAGCTGGAAGTGACGCGGCGCAAGCTGCGGGACACGGGCGTGATGGGGCCGCTGGTGGGCTCGTCGCGGCGGATGCGGGATATCTACGCTCTGATCGACCAGGTGGCGCCGTCGAATGTTTCCGTGCTGATCACTGGGGAAAGCGGCACGGGCAAGGAGTTGGTGGCGCGCGCGCTGCACGAGCTGAGCCCGCGCAAGCCCAAACCGTTTGTGGCGGTGAACTGCGCGGCAATTCCGGAAACGTTGATCGAGAGCGAAATTTTCGGACATGAAAAGGGCGCGTTTACCGGGGCGCTGGAGCGGCGCGCGGGCTGCTTTGAGCTGGCCGAGGAAGGCACGCTGTTGCTGGACGAGATTGGCGAGATGCCGGTCGCGACCCAGGCCAAGCTGCTGCGGGTGCTGGAGGACCGGAAGTTGCGGCGGCTGGGCTCGAAGATGGAGTCGCCGGTGGACGTGCGGGTGCTGGCAGCGACCAACAAGAACCCGGACACGGCGGTGGATAGCGGCCAGCTGCGGGCGGACCTGTACTACCGGCTGAATGTGTTCAACATCCACATGCCGCCGCTGCGGGAGCACAAGGAAGACATTCCGGCGATTGTGGAAGCGATGATCCAGGACATGAACGAGAAGCACGGGCGCGCGGTGCCGGGCGTGGACAACAGCATGCTGCAGCGGCTGATGCAGTACGACTGGCCGGGCAATGTGCGCGAGCTGCGGAATACGATCGAGCGCGCGGTGATCCTGTGCGGGACGAATGCCGTGGGCGTACAACACCTGCCGCCGGGCTTTGGGACGCGCGGGGTGGAGGTTTCAGCCGATGCGGGCGTGGCGAATACGGTGAAGGTGGAAGTGGGCACGACCGTGGATGAAGCGGAGCGGCTGTTGATTGTAAAGACGCTGGCCTCGACCAACAACAACAAGACGCGGGCGGCGGAAATTCTGGGCATCAGCCTGAAGACGCTGCACAACAAGCTGAAGGAGTACAGCCAAAGCCGTTTGCGGCGGGACGCGGTGCGGCCGTTGAGCGAGAAGGAGCAGCCGGCGTCCTGAGCGCGCGCGCGG
>CAXTVG010000255.1:0-1954 GCA_964247505.1 uncultured Acidobacteriaceae bacterium | reverse complement strand
CTGAAGACCAAGCTTGTGGCCGAGGTGACGGCGCTGGTGTTCCTGCTGGTTTCGGCGACATCGTGGCTGTATCTGGGCCGCTCGCTGAGCCAGTATGTGGAGCAAAGCTATGCGTCCACGGACATCATCGCGCATCAGGTGCTGTTTGCGACGCGGCAGGCGATTGAGCAGGGCGTGATCCGCGGGACAATCGAGCCCACGTCGCCCCAGTTCCGGGCGCAGGTGACTGCGGCGCTGCGGCGGGACCCGGCGCTGAACGCGCTGACGGACTCGATCATCAGCTATTCGCCGACAATTTACGACGTCACGGTGGCGGACAGCAAAAACGTCGCGCTGGTGAGCACGGACCCGACCCTAAGCAATCAGCCGCTGCCGTACCGGCCCGACTATGGGCGTTTGCGCTACCGGTCGCCGATCAAGATTCTGGAGATCGTGCTGGGCAAGGCGCGGGTGTATGACCTGCCTTTGTCGCTGGTGCGCAATGGGCAGCCGTTCGCAAGCGTGCACATCGGCATGCGCACCAGCTTTTTACTGCAGGTGTTCCGGCCTTCGCTGCTGGAAGCTTTTACCTATGCGGCGAGCGCGCTGCTGATTTCGCTGCTGCTGGCGGCGGTGGTGGCGTCCTTGGCGCTGGCGCCTTTGGAGCAGATCAGCCGGCGGCTGGATGTGTTGAACGCGGAGGCGGCGGACGCCTCGCACCGCCCGAACGACGACGCGTTGCTGCGGGTGAGCTCCAAGATCGAGCGCATCGGCGAGCGCATGCGGAACACGGAAGAGGTGTTTTCGGCGCTTAAGGAGAATCTGGACCAGATCCTCTCGAACCTGCAGGACGGCATGATCCTGTTCACCCGCGATGCGCGGGCGGTGCTGGTTTCGAGCTCGGCGGAGCGATTCCTCGGCCTGGAGCGCGACGAGATGCTGGGGGCCAACGTCGCGCAGATTTTCGACCGCTCGACCAAGCTGGGGCGCATGGTGCGGGACGCGTTTGCGAACCGCACGTCGATTTCGCAGGTAGAGGTCGCGACCGAAGGCGGCCGGCGGCTGGCGATTGCGCTCGAGATCATCCCGCAGCAGGGGGCGGAAAACCGCGACAGCCTGGGGGCCCTGCTGACGCTGCACGACCTGGAGTCGGTGCGCGAGATCGAAAGCGAGCTGGAGCTGTCGCGGAGGCTTTCGGCGATCGGCCGGCTGACCGGCGGGGTGGGCCATGAAGTTAAAAATCCGATCAACGCGATTGTGGTGCACCTGGAGTTGATGAAGAATAAGTTGAGCGGGCCGGAAGCGCCCGCGATGCGGCACCTGAATGTGATCCAGAGCGAGATTCAACGGCTGGACCGGGTGGTGCAGACGCTGGTGGATTTTTCGCGGCCGATGGAGCTGCAGCTGGAAGAAGAAGACCTGCGCGCGATCACGTCGGGGGTGCTGATGCTGGCTTCGGCCGAGTTCGCGGCGCAGGATGTACACCTGGAGACGCAGTTACCTCAGAAACCTGTCGCGGTCAAGGTAGATGCTGATATGCTTCGGCAGGCAATTCTGAACATAGTTTTGAATGCAGCGCAGGCCATGCCGTCGGGTGGGCGGCTTCGGGTGGCCCTGGGCGAGGAGCAGCGGCAGGCGGTGTTGACGATCGCGGACACCGGCGAGGGGATCGCAGAGGAAATTCTGCCTCGCATCTTCGATCTGTACTTCACGACGAAGAAAGAGGGCAACGGGATTGGGCTGGCAATGTGCTACCGGATCGTGCAACTGCACTCGGGGATCATCGAGGTGGAGTCGGAGCCGGCGCGTGGAACAGTATTTACGGTGCGGCTGCCGTTGAGCCGCGCCGGAGAGCGGGAAAGCACGGCAAAAGCCCTGCTGGGCGAAGAACAAGGGGGATGAGGCGCATACACAAGCATTTCGGGATTCTGGGGCTGTTGTTGGTAAGCGGGCTGGCAGGCTGCCGGCATAAGGC
>CAXTVG010000254.1:0-3990 GCA_964247505.1 uncultured Acidobacteriaceae bacterium | reverse complement strand
ACGCCCCCGCGCGAGTGGACCCTGAACAATATCGCCGCGATGAAGCGGCAGTTCGGGCGGCTGGGGTTTTCCTTCGACTGGCGCAACGAAATCACCACCTGCCTGCCCGATTACTACCGCTGGAACCAGTGGTTCTTCATCAAGATGTACGAGCGCGGCCTGGCCTACCGCAAGCAAAGCAAGGTGAACTGGTGCCCGCTGTGCGCGACCGTCCTCGCGAACGAGCAGGTGGTCGACGGCTGCTGCTGGCGGCACGAGGAGCAGCCAGTGGAGCTGCGCAATCTGGAGCAGTGGTTTCTGCGCACGACCGCATATGCCCAGGAGCTGCTGGACGGCCTGGACGCGCTGCCCGGCTGGCCTGAAAAGGTGCGGACCATGCAGCGCAACTGGATCGGCCGCAGCGAGGGCGCGGAGGTTGCGTTCGCGGTGGTTGCCGGCGCGCGCGCGGGCGAGGGGAAAGCGATAGAACCCGGCGAGAGCGCGGCGCTTACGGGCGAGCGCATCACGGTGTTTACCACGCGGGTCGACACGATTTACGGCGCGACCAGCCTGCAGCTTGCCCCCGAGCATGCGCTGGTGCGCGCCTGGGCCGTGGCGGATCCCGTGCTCCAGGCCCAGGTAGACGCGATGCTCGAGGAGCAGCGGGCGGCGCGCGAGGCGGGCGATATGGCCACGCTTGAGAAAAACGGCGCGTTTACCGGCCATTCCGCCAAAAACCCGTTCACGGGCGAGCTCCTGCCGGTTTGGATCGCCAACTACATCCTGGCCGACTACGGCACGGGCGCAATCATGAGCGTGCCCGCGCACGATGCGCGCGACTGGGAGTTCGCGGGCAAGTACGGGCTGCCCGTGCGGGCGGTGGTCGAGGTTCCCGGCGCGGAAAACACGCTGCCGGTGCTGGCGGACTCAGACGAGGGCGCGGTGCTCGTGAACTCCGGCCGCTACACCGGCCTGAGCTGCGAGGAAGCGCGGCGCGAACTGAGCGCGGAGGCCGAACGCGGGGGGTTCGGCAAAGCGACCGTAACTTACCGGCTCAAGGATTGGGGCGTAAGCCGCCAGCGCTACTGGGGGACACCCATCCCCATGCTCTACTGCGAGAGCTGCGGGATCGTGCCTGTACCGGAAGATCAGCTGCCGGTGCTGCTGCCGGAGAACATCCAGATTACCCAGCAGGGCGGCTCGCCGCTGGCGCAGGTGCCGCAATTTGTTCACGTAAACTGCCCCAAGTGCGGCGGCGCGGCGCGGCGCGAAACCGACACCATGGACACCTTTGTCGACTCCAGCTGGTACTTCTACCGCTACACCGACGCTCGCAACAGTGCGGAGCCGTTCGCGAAGGAAGCCGCGGACTACTGGTTTCCGATCGACCAGTACATCGGCGGGGTGGAGCACGCGATCCTGCACCTGATCTACTCGCGCTTCTGGACCAAGGTGATGCGCGATCTGGGGCTCATTGCCAATTCCGAGCCCGCCGAGCGGCTGTTCACGCAGGGTATGGTCATCCGCAATGGCGCGAAGATGTCGAAGTCCAAGGGCAACGTCGTCTCGCCGGACGAGATGATCGCGCGCTACGGCGCGGACGCGGCGCGCATGTACTCCCTGTTCGCCGCGCCGCCGGATCGTGATCTGGAGTGGCAGGACGATGGGGTCGCGGGCGTTTCGCGGTTCCTGGCCAAGGTGTACCGGTTTGTGCTGCGGCACGCGCCGGCCGCGGCTGCGGGAGAGCTGGTAAGCAGCCCTGCCGCGGACGAGGTGCTGCGCAAACTGCACCAGACCATCCGCAAAATTACAGAAGACTTCAACGACCGCTGGCACTTTAACACCAGCATCGCGGCCGTCATGGAGCTTCTGAACACGCTCACCGCGGCCGACGCACAGTTCCGCTCGGGTGAAATCGCCCCTTCCGTGACCGGGCATGTCCTGCGCAATCTGGTGCTGCTGCTTGCGCCGTTCGCGCCGTACCTGGCCTGCGAGCTTTGGGAGGAACTGGGCGAGCGCGGAACGCTGCTGCGGACGCCGTGGCCCCGGTTCGACGAGGCGCTCGCGAAGGAAACCGAAGTTGAGTTCCCGGTGCAGATCAACGGCAAGCTGCGCACGGTGGTGCGTTTGGCCGCCGGTGCGGGCGAGCCCGCTTTGCGCGAAGCGGCGCTGGGGGATGAAAAGATTCAGGCTGCCCTGGCCGGTAAGCAGGTCGTCAAAACGATTGTGGTGCCGGGCAAGCTGGTCAATTTGGTGGTGCGCTAAAGCTCGCGTTAAGCACAAAGGGCGGAAACAATGCGCCAAGCGGCGGCGGCCGTCGTCAAGCCATCCGGAATGAGCAGCTTACCTGGCGCGGGCGGCTCAAGAATCGCTGCGGCACGATTGTTCCACGTGGAACAATTGAGCGAGGCTGCCCGTAGTCGAGCAGTATTCCAGAGTGGGAGGAGATTGCGCGCGTGACCACCCCTCCCATCCCCTACGCGCCTGAAGAAGCGCCGCTCTTCGACGAGATAAGGCAGCGTCCGGGACTGCTGTTGCGCGAGCTCGCGTGGCGCTGGGGGTGCGCCGCCTTGCTGTTGGCCGTGGCGGGGTACGATGCCTACCGCATCTGGGCCGCCTCGCTGCCGCGCTTAAGCGCGACCGGTGTGTTCGCGCTTTCACCCGACGGCGTGCTTGAAAATCCGCTCCACCTGCTCGACATTTGCAGCGCCGTTTGCAGCCTGTATCTCCCGCAGACCGAGCGCGCGTTTTGGGGTCTGGCTCCGCTTGCGATTTTTTGCTGGGCGCTGGCTTTCGGCTTTGGGCGCACGGCGGTTCTGGCGCGTTTCGATCCGCGTCTGCCGCGCCGCCCGTGGCTGCTGGCCGAAAGCGAAGCCGTGCGCCTCGTCGGATTGCTCTTCCTGGCCGTTGTTTGGGGGGCGCTGGTTCAGGTTTTCTATCGCCTGCTGATGCACGGCGGCCACTGGTTTTTGCTGCTGATTTGCTGTGCGGCGGTCACGGTCTTGGAGCTGATCTACTCGGGCCAGTTCCGCAGGGCGATGGTGATTGCTTTGGCCCTGGCCTTGATGGAGCGCCGGTCATTGTGGAGCGCGCTTCCGCAAGCCTGGGGCATGCACCGGCACGAGGTTTTGCAGCCGCTGAATCGCGCTGTCGGCCGCATCCGGTTCTTGCTGCTGCTCATGGGGCTGGCGCTCGCGTTTGTGCCCGCGCCGTTTGGTCTGGGGTGGCCGCTGTTTGTGTGGTGGGGCGCCTGGTCGCTGCCGCCGCTTGCGCTCGCGGACGCGTGGCGGCTAGGCGCGTTTTTCAGCCTGGTCCAAGCTCTGCGCGGCCTTGCCGAAAAGAACGCCGTAGACTGAGGGGGTGGACACCACCTCTTCCATCGTCATCCTCGATTTCGGCTCGCAGTACACCCAGCTGATCGCGCGCAGAATCCGCGAGCTCAATGTTTTCTCCGCGGTGCTGCCGTGCACCGCTCCCTTGGCGCAGATCCAGGCGCTCCAGCCGCGCGGGATCGTGCTTTCGGGCGGGCCCTCGTCGGTGTACGACGCGCATGCGCCCAAAGCCGACCCTGCGATCCTGCGGCTCGGGCTGCCGGTGCTGGGGATTTGCTATGGGTTGCAGTGGATTGTGCACACGCTGGGCGGCAAGGTGGAGCCGGCGGCGCGGCGCGAGTATGGCGACGCAGAAGTGACGGTGGTTGACCGCGAGGCGGAGCTTTTCAAAGGCCTGCCCGCGAACCTGCGCGTGTGGATGTCGCACGGAGACGAGGCGCTGGCGCTGCCCGCGGGCTTCCACGTCACGGCGAAAACCGCGAATGCGCTGGCCGGGATCGCCAACCCCCAAGAGCGTATTTGGGCGGTGCAGTTCCACCCGGAAGTGCAGCACACGCGCGAAGGGACCGAGCTGCTGCGCCGGTTCGCGCTGGATATTTGCGGCGCGACCCCGGACTGGACTCCCCAGCACTTTATCGACGAAACCACGGCGGCGATCCGCGCGCGGGTCGGCTCGGGG
>CAXTVG010000253.1:0-3996 GCA_964247505.1 uncultured Acidobacteriaceae bacterium | reverse complement strand
ATGACCGTGGAAGCGGCCACGGACGAGGAAATCTTCCTCGCCTATCTGGACCGCTGCCTGTGCCCCCGGCTGCGGCCGGGCGACGTGGTCGTGATGGATAACCTGAGCGCCCACAGGACCGCCGGGGTCCAAGAGCGGATCGAGGCGGCCGGCGCCCAACTGCTTTACCTGCAGCCCTACTCGCCCGATCTCAACCCCATCGAAAAGGCTTGGTCCAAGCTCAAAGCCCTGCTCCGCGCAACCAAGGCCCGCACCCGGAAAGCCCTCGAACAGGCCATCACCAAAATCCTGCCAGAGATCACCCCAGACAACGCCACCGCTTGGTTCCGCCAGCGCCTAGGATAGATCACAGCAGATGTGAAAATGCTCTAAAACCCACGTCTAACCACCCCAGCGAGCAAGGACCGCTCGCCGGGAACCCCGGGCGCGAGACGTGGGGCACCCGATTTTTTTCCTAATCGAGACTTGGAACGGGCGACTCAAGCAGCGGGCGCGTTGTTGCCAAGGCGCAAGCTGCGGAGGAGCGGCGCGATGGTAAGCCCTTGCACCACGATCGAGAAGACCACGACCACGTAGGTCACGAGGAGCAGCCCCTGTTCGAGGCCTCCCCGGTGCGGGAGGGCAAGCGCAAGCGCGACCGCGAGGCCGCCGCGCAGGCCGCCCCAAGTCAGCACCCGGATGCTGCCGCGCACGCGCTGATGCACACGGGCGAGCGCAAACACCGTGAGCCCGACGCTCGCAAGCCGCGAGGCGAGCACAACTGGAATCGCGAGCAGGCCCGCGAACAGGAAGCGCAGATCGAGCGGGAGCACCAGCAGCTCGAGGCCCAGCAACAGGAACAGGACGACGTTCAGGATGGTGTCAATCAGCTCCCAAAAGGTGTCGACATTTTCGCGGGTCTTTGGAGACATAGCGTGCTCGCGGGCGCTCCCGCTCGTGAGCAGGCCTGCGGCAACCGCCTCAAGCGGCGCGGACAGGTGCAGCGCATCGGCCAGCGCGTAGCCGCCCATCGCGAGGGCGAGCGTGAGCAGGACCTCGATGGCGTAGCTGTCGAGGGTGCAAAGCAGACGGTAGGTGAGGTAGCCGAGCGCGCAGCCGAGCGCGATGCCGCCGCCGGCTTCAACCAGCAATAACAGGAGAAAGTGCGAAGGGGAAGGCAGCCCGCCGCCGCTCGATGCGCCGAGGAGCGAGAGAAAAATCACTGCGCCGACGCCGTCGTTGAACAGCGACTCCCCGGCGAGCTGGGCTTCAAGATTGGCCGGGGCGCCCACGCGGCGCAGCATGTCGAGGACGGCGATGGGGTCGGTAGGCGAGATAAGCGCGCCGAACAACAGCGCGCCTATCCAGCTCATAGGGATCGCAAGTGCGGTGAGACCGAGCTTGAACAGCGCGGCTACAAAGACGGTTGAGAGCGCGGTGGCCACAATCGCCAGCGAAAATACCGGCAGTCTCTGGAGGGAAAGGTGCTTGAGGTCCAGCTGCAACGCGCCGGCGAAGAGCAGAAACGCGAGCATGCCGTGGAGCACGACGGCGTTGAAGTCAATGCCGGCAACGATGTGGGACGCGCCGACGCGCAGCCCGGGCGCGAGATGGCCGAGGGCCAGAAACGCCGAAGCCCCGCACAGAGACAGGATGGTGGTGCCGATGGACACCGGCAGCCGGAGCACGCGGTGGCTCAGGAGGCTGAAGACCGCGGCGAGTGTTACCAGCGTGCTCAGCAGGGCAAAGGTGGTCATAAGTCTCCGCAAACGGCTTGGATGACGCGCCCGCCGAAGCCTATACAGGCCGGCATTCGAAATCCATTCAAGCCCGGTCCAGCGGCAGCGCGGGCGTGAGCGCGAGGCCTGCGCGGCGGAAGAGCTCCGGGCGGTGCGCGTCCCAGTGGCGGCGGCGGACCAGGTCGCCCGGCTCGTCGTAGTAGTGCCACGGGATGTGCTTGGAGTTGAGCCCGACGAAGTGCGCGCCGCAGCTGCCCAGGCCGGTTTGCCGCGGCCAAAAGGGCGAGCAGATGCTTACCTCATGCGTGCGCACTCGCAGGCATGGGGTTTCGCGATGCAGGGCGGAGGCTTGCAGGCCCTGCTCGTCGAGCTCCGAGCGCAGCAGCATGGGCGCGCCGGTTGCGGCTTCCCGTTCCCGGAGCGCGGCGGCAAGCCGCGGGAGAAGTGCGAAGCCGGGCGGCAGCCCGCGAATGCCTGAATTGACGGCCCCGGGCACGGAGGAGTGTTGAAACTGGCCAAGACAGCGCTCGACGTCTTCGGCTATCAGCGTGGCATCGCGGCGGGCAAGAAACTGCCGCAAGCCGGGCGGCTCGGCCCACAGCAGGCAGTCGTTGTCGAGTGACAGCTCGTGCAGATCGGGGAAGGACCGCGGAGGGATGAGCTTCCAGCCGACGCCCTCGGCCATTGCCGGGTCGAGATGCGCGGCGAGTTGTTCCGGGATTTCGTGCGAGCCGATCTCGCGCCACTCCACTGCGTCCGGGACAGCGCCCGCCTTTTCCCGCGCGCGAGCGAGCGGCACGGTGTTGACGCAAACCAGATAGCGCGCCTGGGGTCCCCACAAGCGCAGGGCGCAGTGCACGGAAAGCCGCAAAGCTTCCCAGCCGCGCGAGCTCACGTCGCCCACCGTCCAGCGCACGCCGAGCGCCGCGCTCATCGGGCGGCCGCCGGGGCGAGCATGCGCCGGTACAGGGATATGTAGCTCTCCACCATTGCCGCGAGCGAAAAGCGCTCGCGGGCGGCGCGGCGGCACTGTTCGGGGTCGATCTCGCCCACGCGCCGGATGGCCTTGGCCATCCCTTCCACGCTCCGCACCAGAAAACCCGTGCGCCCGTGCTCGACGATCTCGGGGATCGCGCCGGATGGGTAGGCGACTACGGGCGTCCCGGCGCCGAGGGCTTCCATGGCGGAAAGCGAGCTGGTTTCCGGCGCAAGCGTGGGCAGCAGAAGACAGCGCGCTTCAGCGAGTAGCGCCTGCTTGCGCGCGCCGTGTACAGGACCCGCAAGCTGCGCGGCTGGGCCTAGGCGGGGGCGTATCTCATTCTCCATGTAGGCGAGGTGTTCGGGGTAGGGGAACGCTTCGCCCGCAAGCACCGCGCAAACGCCCGCGAGCTTTGCGGCGTCGAGCCCGGCGTGCAGATTTTTTTCCGGGCATATGCGCGAAAGCAAGAGC
Organism: uncultured Acidobacteriaceae bacterium; assembly: GCA_964247505.1. Lineage (GTDB taxonomy): Bacteria > Acidobacteriota > Terriglobia > Terriglobales > Acidobacteriaceae > EB88. The sequence continues at coordinate 828 of CAXTVG010000253.1, read as the reverse complement.
GCATAGCTGCCCCTTGTTGTTTGCGCGGTGCTTACGGGTACGCCGTTTTCGACAACGGTCAGGCGCGGCTGCGCGGATTCGGGGCACGCCCGGCGCTGCGACTCGGACACGCACTGGAGCTGGTAGTTCGCGGGCAGGCTCCATATCGTGTCCGGGTACCAGGACGGCGGCAAGTGCAGCGTTGCGAGCACGGGAAGCTCGCGCGGCAGCGGATAGCGGTGGAAGTCGATCCCGTGCATGTGGACCAGATCGACGGGCGTCGCGGCGAGCGCGCGGTCGATGCCGCGCTGGTGAGCGGCCGTGACGGCTTCCTGCGTTTCGGGGGTCAGCGGCCCGGCGGGCACGGGCGTGGCAAACAAGCGGCCGCGGCACACGGAATCCTCGCGGGCGGCCACCGCCGACCCGTACCCTTGCGCAACCAGTGATTGCTCCAGCCAGGTAAGGACCTGTTCTGCGCCGCCGACCGCGCGCAGACCCACGGGCGCGAATGGATACGCGACGGTCAAGACCGTGAGGCTCATGCGGGAGCGAGCCCGAGCTCTCGCAGGGCTTCGGCGGCCAGCGCGCGAAACTGCTCGCCGTTTATGGGCCAGCCCCAGCGCTCGTACAGGAGCTCGCCCGGGTGGGGTGGCTGGGTGAAATCATAGTCCGGGGCGGCGCGGTAGAGCTCGCGCACAGTGTCGAAGTTGGCCAAGATGTCTGCCTGGGAGCGAAAGCAGCTAAACCGCACGCGTTTGCTCTCGAACTCCTGGGGGGAAAGCTCGCAGCAGCTCGCGGGCTGCTTTCTTTCGAGCGATAGGAATGCGCGCCGCGCCATGCCCTCTCACC
>CAXTVG010000252.1:0-4007 GCA_964247505.1 uncultured Acidobacteriaceae bacterium | reverse complement strand
CGATGGACAAGACCATCCCTGGACGGATCGCGTTCATCTGTGACCGGAACTCGGCCAGCAGCCCGGTGAAGTTCTGCTTGTCCTCGGCGGATGCGGGGTACTCCCAATCGATATCGAATCCGTCGAAAATGCCAGGCTTGTGCACGCCCGGTCCGAAGTTGCCGCGTACAAATAGGTCGATGCAGCTCTTGACGAACTGCGTCCGGTTCGCGGGCTGGGCCGCGACGCTGAACAGGGCCGGGTTGGCGGAACCGCCTCCAATGGAAATGACCACCTTGAGGTTGGGATTGCGCCGCTTGAGCTCCTGAAGCTGGTGAAAGTTGCCCGCCAGCGCGCCCGCCGTGCCCGGATCCGCGACTCCGTTGATCGTCTCACTGGCCGGCAGCGGCTGCTCGTAATCGGCCCAGGGGTCGGCAAGGGTGCACTGGTTGTTTTCGACGCTGGCGAAGGCGTAATCGAGCTGTGTCAGCAGCTTGCCCGAACCGCTGGTGACGACATTCTTCACGAAGAAGTTGTTGTAAACCCCCCACTCAGGGAAGTACCCCACGAGCCTGGATGCCGGGGCGCTTGCTCGTGCGGCAGATGGGGGTACCGCCTGCTGGGCAGAGGCGGAGAGGAGAGCGGTCATGCAAAAGCCTGCGGCCAGCGGGAGGGCTTTCAGTGCGCGCACGGTCATGGGAGCGTCCAGTTCTAAAGGGGAGTGCACCGACCTGAGTCAGTGAGCGCCCAGTGTAAGCACCACATCCGTCACTTGACCAGCAATTTTGTTCAAATCCAAGGAAAACGCGCAAAACAGCGTTGCTCGCGGGCTACCAGCGCAGGAGCACCAGCTGCGAGCAGAACCCAGGCCCCATAGCCGCCAGAATCCCGTAGGTCCCCGGCGCGGGCCGCCGTTGCTCGATCGTGTCTTCCAGCACAAACAAGACTGACGCCGACGAAAGATTCCCCACCTTGCGCAGCGACTCCCACGAAAGCGCGCACTCCTCGCGTGATACGCCCGCGCCGTCAGCCATGGCTTCCAGCACCTTGGGCCCTCCCGTATGCAGCACCCAGCTGGTGATGTCCTCGCGCCGGAGCCCGTTGGCCGTGAGAAACCGTTCGAGGTCGACCGGCAGGTGCTCGCGGATAATTGCCGGGACCTCGGGCGAGAGCACGATTTTGAAGCCCTCCTCGCCGATGTCCCAGCCCATCGCTTCTTCCGTGTTGCGGTAGAAGCTCTGCGCGGAGGCGACGATCCCGGGGCCGGTTTTCTTTGGCAGCGCAACCTGGTCGCCCGCGACGATCACCGCCGCGGCGCCGTCGCCAAACAGCCCAGTCGCGATGAAGTTCGCGACGGAAAGATCCCGCCGCTGCCAGGTGAGCGAGCACAGCTCGACCGAAAGCAGCACCGCGATCCGGTCCGGGTAGGCGCGCACATAGTCGTCCGCCTGCGCTAGGCCCGAAGCCCCCGCCACGCAGCCGAGCCCAAAGATCGGCGTACGCCGTACGCCCGCGGGCAGGCCCATGCGGTTGCACAGGTGCGCGTCGAGCGAGGGGGAAGCCACGCCCGTGACTGTGACGGTCAGCAGCGCCCCGATCTGCTCCTTGCCGAGGCCCGCGCGGTCCAGCGCCCGGCAGATCGCCTGCTCGCCCAGTTCCTCGGCTACGTCGAGCCATACGGCATTCAGCTGCCCCCAGCGCTCCAGCTTGGCGTACTCCTCCAAAGGCAGCGCGAAATAGCGGCCGTCCACGCCGACGCGCTGGTGAAACCGCTGCAGCAGGGCAGGGGACTCCAACTGGTCGCCCCAGTGCTTCTGGAGCTGGTCGAAGACTTGCTGCTGGGTGTAGTAGCGCGGGGGCAGGGCAGAAGCGACAGCAGCGATTTGGCTCAAAACTTGGGCTCCGGGACACAGGGTGAAAAGCGTTGCATCAGCTTCGATGCTACTCGACCCAAAGCAAAGCCGCGAGCCGGCATAGGTAGGCGCGCCGCAGCGTGAATTGCCGCCCGGTCGCCGCGAGCGCCGCCCGCAGCTCCGCGCGCGAGTAGGCCTGCCGCACCGAAACAGGCCCGTCATGGCGCGAAAGCCGGCTCGGATCGACGAGCGAAAACAGCTGCGCCAGACCATAATGCAGCCGCGTGCGCTCCATGTCATTGATCAGGACCGCAACGCGCGCTACCCGCAAGCTCTCCCGCAGGAACTGAGCGGCCTGCTCCGGCGCGAGATGGTGCAGGAACAAGCAGCAGCTCACCACATCCACGCTCGCGTCCCCGAGCGGAATCTGGAGGGCATTGCCCTGAACCAGCCGGGGGGGAGACAGGCTTTCGGGCCAGGTCTCCGGCAAGTGCGTGGCGTTCAGGTCGAGCAATTGCGCGCGCAGCGTAACACCCCGCCGCTGGAGCGCGAGCGCCGCAGAGGCGAGCGGGCGAGCCCAACCCGCAGCTACCTCAAGCACGTCCAGCTCCCGCCTGCCCCGCGCCGCTTCTTCCAGCAGCAGCCGATGCGTCCGGTTTCCGCCGAACCAGCGGTTTACAAACGAGATTGACCGCAGCGCGCTCGCGACCTCGGCGGGCGAGCCCAGGTCCTCGTCCAGCCACTCCGATCCGGGTTTTCGTTCAAAGGCCATGGCTCGTCCCAAGGTAATGCACTCCCCCGAAAGATGCTTGGGGGGTTCCCCCGCCGTGCGATACTCGGAGCTAATGTACAAGCGAGTTGTGCTCAAGCTTTCAGGGGAGGCTCTTGCCGCGGGCCGAGGTTTCGGCGTGGACGTTACCCTGGTTCACGAGGTCGCCCGCGAGATCGCCGACGTAGCCGCCGAGGGCGTGGAGGTCGCGGTCGTGGTGGGCGGCGGCAACTTTTTCCGCGGTGTCGCCGAGCAGGCCAAGCACATGGACCGCGTTTCCGCCGACAACATGGGCATGCTCGCCACCGTCATCAACTCGCTGGCCATCCAGGACGCGATCGAAAAAACCGGCATGCACTGCCGGGTTATGTCCGCGATTCAAATGCACCAGGTTTGCGAGCCCTACATCCGCCGCCGCGCCGTGCGCCACCTCGAAAAAGGCCGCATCGTGGTCTTCGCCGCGGGCACCGGCAACCCCTACTTTTCCACCGACACCGCCGCCTCCCTCCGCGCCATCGAGATCAAGGCCGATGTGCTGCTCAAAGCCACCAAGGTTTCGGGCATCTACACCGCCGACCCCGTCCTCGACTCGACCGCGACGAAATATGATGAGATCACGTACATGGAAATCATGCGGCTCGGGTTAAAGGTGATGGACATGACCGCGGTGAGCCTGTGCAAAGACAACAACATGCCGATGATCATCTTCAACATGAACGAGCCGGGCAATATCCGCCGCGTCATTCTGGGGGAGAAGATCGGGTCGCTCGTGACTTGCTAGCCCAGCCGCCCCTTCTCACGGGCGGCGACGACTCACCCGAAGCGCCGGCCCTCTCTGCAAAGAAGACCGCAAGCCGCGACCGCCTGCCCGCGCTCACCGGCCTGCGCGCTTTTGCCGCCGCCAACATCGTCTTCTTTCACTTCTCCAACCCCGCCTGGTTCGGCCCATTCGCCCCCATTGTCGACAACGGCTACACCTCCGTTTCGTTCTTTCTCCTGCTGTCCGGCTTCATCCTTTCCTACAACTACTCCGCCCGGGCCCAACGCGGCGAGCTGGTCCACTGGCGCTTTTGGGTCGCGCGGCTTTCCCGCCTGTACCCGGTCTACTTCTTCGCGCTGCTCATCTCGCTCGGCATGCTCCACGACGAATGGGGTGCCCACACCCATGCCGACTTTTATCTCGGCATCGGGCTCACCCTGCTGCTGCTCCAGGGCTGGAGCCCCCTGCTCTCTACCTTCTGGAACACTCCGGCCTGGACCATGTCCACCGAGGCCTTTTTCTACCTCGTCTTCCCCTTCGCCGTGCGGTGCCGGGGTTGGTTTGGGGGCGTAGCCACCGCACGGCGAAGGGGAAGCCGAGGGAGAAAAAGGCCTCGGTGGACATGGTCCAGGCCGGTGTGGTCCAG
>CAXTVG010000251.1:0-4013 GCA_964247505.1 uncultured Acidobacteriaceae bacterium | reverse complement strand
GCTCCATGAGCGAGAGCTTGGGGCTCTGGACGGTGAACTGGTAGACCTCGCCGAAGGCGGTAGACATGGGGCCCATTTGGGCGGTGATCCCCGCCGGAAGGTTGGCTTGGACCTGGTTGAGGCGCTCGGAAACCAGCTGGCGGGCCCGGTACTGGTCAATGGAGTCGTCGAAGATGATGGTGAGCATGGTGAGCTCGAGCTTGGAGGTGGAGCGCACGGTTTGCAGGTGCGGCAGGCCGAGCATGGCGGTTTCAAGCGGAAAGGTGACGAGCTGCTCGACCTCGACGGGGCTCATGCCGGGGGCGTTCGCGGAGACGACGACCTGGTTGTTGGTGAGGTCGGGGAAGGCCTCGAGCGGGATGTGGATGAGGACGAACAGGCCGCCGCAGACGAGCAACACCAGCGCGATAAGCACCAGCCAGCGGTTGGAAAGGAAGAAATTGAGAGGGTTTCTCATGGCGGATCAGTCCGAGCCGATAGTGCTCTTGAGCAGAGCGGATTTAAGCATGAACGCTCCGGCTACCGCGACGTGGTCGCCAGGGCGGAGGCCTTCTGTGACCTCGACTTGGCTATGGACCGGGGCGGCGGTTTTGAGGGTGCGGGCGGTGAAGTGGGTGCCGTCGGGGGTGACAAAGGCCACGGGGACGCCGTTGACGTCCTGCAAGGCGGACTCGGGGAGGAAGAGGCCCTGGCGGGTGGCGGTTTCGTCGATGGTGGCGGTCGAAAACATGTTGGGCTTGAGCCGTTGGCCGGGGTTGGAGAGCGAGGCCCGGACCTGAATGGTGCGGGTCGCGGGGTCGAGGGTGCTGCCGATGAGGGTGACGCGGCCCTGAAAGGTTTGGTTGGGCCAGGCCTGGGTGCGGACGGTGACGCGCTGATTAAGCCGGACATAGGGCAGGTCGGCCTCGTTGACGGCGGCGACAACCCAGATCTCGCTGAGGTCGGAGACTACGTAGGCTTCCTGGCCGAGCGTGAGCGTGGTGCCGGGGGTGACGGACCGGGTAATGACGGTGCCCGCGAGGGGCGACTCGATGGGGAGGTTTTCGTAGGTGTAGAGGGTCGCGGGGGTGATTTGCTCGGGCTCAATCTGAAGCAGGTCGGCGAGGTGTTCGCGCTCCTGGATGACAGCGGCATGGGCGTTGGCGAGGTCGGTTTGGGCCTGGACCAACTCCTGCGCGGAGCTCTGCTGCTGCTCGAGCGAGGCGGCCTGGATGCTGTAGAGGTGGTCGTAGCGGTCGCGCTTGGCCTGGGCGTAGGTCAGGGCGGCCTCGGCGCGCGACTGGTTGGCGAAGTTCATGGCCAGGGCGCCCACGGTCTCGTGGACAGAATGGGAGTGGACGTGGGCGAGGACCTCGTTGCGGCGGACGGGCTCGCCGGGAAACTTGAGGACGTCGATGACGCGGCCGTCAAAGTAGGGGGAGATGTGGGCGGTGCGCTGCTCGTCCATGGTGATCTGGGCGGGGACGGAGAGCGTGCGGGGGACAGTCGTTGGTTCAAGTTGAGCGACGCGGATGCCGCCGAGGCGCTGCTCTTCCGGGGTGACCTGGATGGTGGTTTGGGTAGCTGCGCTCGTATTTCCTTCGCTGGAGCTGCCGCCCGCGCCGCCGGAGCTCGATCCGCCGGACCCGGATTTGCCCGCGCCAGCGGTCGAAGTGGCGCCGGGGCCGGAGCCGGAGCCACTGGCGCCGCCGTCACTTTGGCCCTGTTTGGAGCCGGAGGTGGAGCTGCCGTTCTGGCCTCCTTTGCCTTGACCACCGCCTCCGCCGCTCTGGTCTGAGGAAGGGCGCATGCCGCCCGAGGGCGGGGGCGAGCAGCCCAGGGCTGCCAGTCCCAGAATAAAAAACAAAGCTGAGAAGCGCTTCATGGTTGTTCTCCATAGGCTAGATGAAGCGCGATCGCGGCTCGCTGATAGCTGTTCCAGGTTTGGATGGCGAGCAGGCGCGTTTGGATCAGGACGTTCTCGGCGTCGAGCAGGCGCAGCAGGTCCGTGCCGCCGGTGCGGTATGCGTCTTCGATGATGGCGGCGTTTTGGCGGGCGCGCTCGGCGGCACCGGGCAGGGTGGAGCGGACCAGGGCCTGCTCGCGGCGGTAATCGGCTTGGGCGGTCTGGATTTCCGCAGTGGCGCTGAGGCGGGCATAGGCGAGCTGGTCTTCCGCGAGCTGGTGCTGGGCCGCGGCGGTGGCGATGCCGCCCTGGTTGCGGTTGAAGAATGGCAGGTCGTACTGGATGCCGCCGTAGGCCGTATTCAACCCGCTGTTGCGCTTGTAGCCGCCGAGGAAGTCGAGGTCGGGAACGGCGTAGGCGTGCTGAACGCGGAGGCCTGCTTCGGCTTCGCGCAGGGCGTCGCCGGCGGCGAGGATGTCGGGGCGTTGGTCAAGGGCGGCGGTGAGGGCTTTTTCCGGGATGGAACCCCGCTCGGCTTCGAGCGGGTCGGTGAGTGTAGCGGTTTGAAAAGTGGGAACCCCCGAAGCGCGGGCGAGCTCGATTCCGGCGGCTTCCGCATCGCGCTGAGCTTGCGCGTAGCTCAGCGCGACTCGGTCGCGTTCGATCTGCGTACGGAGCAAGTCAACGCCCGCCGTCGCCCCGGCCTGAACGCGGTCGGACTGGTATTTGACGAGGCGATCCGCGCCGGCGAGCTGCTCATACCAGGCCTCGGCGGCGGCGCGGGCTGCCTCGGCGGTCCAGTAAGCAGTGGCGATGGAAGCGGCGAGCCGGCGGAGGGCCAGGGTTTGCTCGGCTTGGGAGCGGGTGAGCCCGGCTTGGGCATAGCCGATGCGCCGGCCGCGCTTGCCGTCGAGCTCGATAGTCTGGCTCAGGTAGCCGTAGTCTTCGGTGTTATCGGCGAATGAGAAGTTATCGGCCCAGGGGCGCAGGTCTTCGGACTGAAGGTACAGGCGCGGGTTGGGACGCAGGCGGGCACCGGCGATCTGCGCGCGCTGCAGCTCAACCTGGTCGGCGCTCACGCGGGCTTGCGGCGCCTGGGCGAGGCCGGTGCGAATGGCCTGCTCGAGGGTGAGCGTTTGCTGCGCGCGAAGGGGCGCGGCGTGGAAGACGAGCATGAGCAGGGCGCAGCCGCAGCCGCGAGCTAGTTGGGGCGGGAACATTCGTTGTCTCTAAGAAGACAGCAGATCCGGAGCCGGCGCAAGCATTCTTCTGGCTAGAAACGATGAATGTGAAGCGCTGAAAATCGGAGCATTGCAGTCGGAGTTAGGAACTTTCAGGCTTTGCGAGCTGGCCGCCGGGTGAGCCGCCTCGCGCAAGGGCTGCGTTCTGTCGAGCTGCGGGATGGCCTTGGCGGCTATCGGATAAGAAGCATTGCAGCGCGAAAAAGCGTGTCGAACTGCGCGCCTGTGTCGGCATCGCGGGCGAGCGCGGTTTCGAGCGCTTTTTGGGCCGCGAGGCGGTTGTAGCCCAGGTTGAGCAGGGCGGACAGAACGTCATCGTGGGCAGGCGCGGTAGGCGTGCCGGAGGAACTGGGCGCGGGGCTGGCGGCGAGGTCGTCGAGCTTCTCCTTCAATTCCACGGCCAGGCGCTCAGCCAGGCGCTTGCCGACGCCGGGGATGCGGGTGAGGCGCGCGTGGTCCTGGGCGCGAATGGCGGCGATGGTTTCCTGCGTGGACAGGCCGCTGAGGATGGTGAGTGCCAGCTTTGGACCGACGCCGGAGACGGTGATGAGGCGCTCGAAGAGGCGCTTTTCCTTTGGCTCGGCGAAACCGAACAAGGCGAGGGCGTCTTCGCGGACCTGGGTGTGGATGTGCAAGCTCGCTTCGCCGCCCGGATGCGGGAGGGCGGAGTAGGTGGGGATGGAAATAGCGACCTGGTAGCCGACGCCGTTGCAGTCGAGGACGCAGGCGCCGGGTTCGCTCGACAGAAGACGGCCGCGGAGGTGGGCGATCATGCTGCCGCCATTCTACGCATTTTGTGGGGACCGGAAGGGTGCGGAAGAATTGGCTTGCGAAACGAGTAAACCCGACGTTAACGTTTTCTCCCGGCGGTGGAAGAGGCCCCAAGG
>CAXTVG010000250.1:0-4014 GCA_964247505.1 uncultured Acidobacteriaceae bacterium | reverse complement strand
GGGATGGTGCTGCCCTACCGGAGCCGTGGGGAAAAGGAGTAGCATTCGGGTGTTTGTTCCTTTGGGGTCAGGGATGGGGGCCATGCGAAACAAGTCTCGGTTAGACGGCCGCGCTCCAGGTACAGTGTCTATTGTCTCGAACGCCGGCGGGTCTGGGAAGTTACGGATGAGTACTGCGCTGGGCTTACTGCTGTTGCTGAGCTCCGGCGCGGAAGCGCAGCAGGCGAGCGCGCCCCCGAACCCGCCCGTAACCCGCGGGGGCGCGGACGACGGATTTGGTCCTCCCGGCGCCAGTGTGAGCCCGGCGTTGCAGGAGCGCATGGCCGAGCGGCGCAACAGCGACCGGCAAAAGATGCTCATGGCAGACACGGACAAGCTGTTGCTCCTGGCCCAGCAGCTGCACGATGCGGTCGCGAAAAGCAGCAAAGACGAGCTTTCCGTTTCCGTGGTGAAGAGAAGCGAGGAGATAGAAAAGCTGGCCAAGAGCGTCAAAGAGAAGATGCGGGGGTATTAGCCCCGAGGCCCTCGAGTTATAAACTGAGCTTTCGCTGCGGCGAGGAGGAGAGTGCATGGCGGCCGGTGAGTTTCTGGTGGAACACACTGAGGCGCAAACGAGAAAGCCTCGTTTCGCCGGATTGGGGCGGGAACAGCTGGTTGCAATCTACCGCCTGATGCTGCTTTCCCGGCGCACGGACGACCGGGAAATCCAGCTGAAGCGGCAGCAGAAGGCGTTTTTCCAGATCTCCGGCGCCGGGCACGAGGCGCTGCTGGTGGCCGCGGGCATGGCGCTGAAGCCCGGCTATGACTGGTTTTTCCCTTACTACCGGGACCGCGCGCTTTGCCTGACGCTGGGCTCGACAGTGGAGGAGCTGCTGCTCCAGTCGGTGGGCGCGGCCTCGGACCCGGCGAGCGGCGGCCGCCAGATGCCGTGCCACTGGGGCAATCTCCGGCTCAACATCGTTTCCGCATCGTCGGTGACGGCGACCCAGTGCCTCCATGCGATCGGCTGCGCGGAAGCGGGGCGTTATTTCACGCGCCACCCGGAAGCCGCGGCGAAGCACGATGGGGATTACCGTGCGTTTAAGGACGTTACGTTCCACGGCGACGAGGTGGTCTATATCTCGATCGGCGAGGGTTCGACCTCGCAAGGCGAATTTTGGGAGTCCTTGAATACGGCCTCGAACGCCAAGCTGCCGGTGCTCTACCTGGTCGAGGACAACGGCTACGCGATCTCGACCCCGGTGGAAGTGAACACGCCGGGTGGGAATATTTCGCGGCTGGTGCGGAGTTTCCCAAACTTTTTCTTTGCCGAGGTGGACGGGACCGACCCGGTGGCGAGCTACGGCGCGCTGCGGGACGCTGTGGCCTGGTGCCGCGCGGGGAACGGTCCGGCGTTTGTGCACGGGCACGTGGTGCGGCCTTACTCGCACTCGGAGTCGGACGACGAGCGGCTATACCGCAGCGCCGCGGAGATCGAGGCCGACGCGCTGCGCGATCCGCTGCCCCGGTTCCGCGAGGTGCTGCTGCGCGAAAAGCTGCTGGACGAGGACGGTGCGCGGGCCCTGGAGCGCGCGGTAGACGCGGAAGTGGCCGCGGCTTCGGACCGGGCGCTCGCTGCTGCGCTGCCGGAAGTTGCGAGCATTCCGCTCCATGTGTATTCGGAAGATCTGGACCCCACCGGCGCGGGCTTCCAAGCACAGCCGGTCGCGACAGAAGGCGCGAAAACGCGCACCATGCTGGAGCTGATCAACAGCTGCCTGCACGAGGAAATGCGGCGCGATCCGCGCATCGTGGTCTATGGCGAGGATGTGGCGGACGCGAGCCGTGACGCGGCGCTTCGGGCTGGCGAGGTGAAGGGCAAGGGCGGGGTGTTCAAGGTCACCGGCGGGCTGCAGACTGAGTTCGGCTCGGAGCGCGTGTTTAACTCGCCGCTGGCGGAGGCCAATATCGTGGGGCGCGCCCTGGGCTACGCGGTGCGGGGCATGAAGCCGGTGGTGGAGATTCAGTTTTTCGATTACATCTGGCCCGCGCTTCATCAAATGCGCAACGAGCTTTCCAATCTGCGCTGGCGCTCGAACGGCACATTTTCGGCCCCGATGGTCATCCGCTGCCCCATCGGCGGCTACCTGACCGGCGGCGCGATCTACCACTCGCAGTCGGGCGAGGTGATGTTCACGCATACGCCGGGGATCCGCGTCGTGATGCCGTCCAATGCCATCGACGCTTGCGGGCTGCTGCGGACCGCAATCCGCTGCGACGACCCGGTGCTGTTTCTGGAGCACAAGCGGCTGTACCGCGAGCCCTACGGGCGCTCGCTCGACCCCGGCCCGGACTACACGATTCCGTTCGGCAAGGCAGCGACGGTGCGTGAGGGGAGCGATCTGACGATCGTGACCTATGGCGCGGTGGTGCCGCGGGCGCTCCAGGCAGCGCAGCGGGCAGAACGCGAGTTGGGGCTCGATGTCGAACTGCTGGACCTGCGGACGCTCTCGCCCTATGACTGGGAGGCGATTGCCGCGTCGGTGCGCAAAACAAGCCGCGTGTTGGTGGCCTACGAGGACATGCAGAGCTGGGGCTACGGCGCGGAGATCGCGGCGCGCATCGCGGACGAGCTGTTCGAGGAGCTGGACGCGCCGGTGCGGCGGGTCGCGGGCATGGACACCTTTGTCGCTTACCAGCCGCTGCTGGAGGATGAAATCCTGCCCCAGCCGGACCGGATTTATCGCGCGATCGAGTCGTTGGCTCAATACTAAAAACAAAACCGCCTGCGCGGCTGGCGGCCCCTTCGGGGCGGGTCTTTGTTTGGGATAGTGGCGCTCCCGTTGGTCGCGATTGACATACTCGATGCCGATCGTCGGAAGGCCCACGGAGGCTCGCGCTTCAGCATCAACGAACACCCGCCACGAAGTGGCCGCCAGCCGCGTAGGCGGTTTCGCTTTTGCTCTGCACAACTTTTGTGTTGCCCTCGCGTCTGCATGCGTGCGGTGCCAGCGCATGGCGATGACACGGCGATTCTTTATGCGGGGCGTTGCCATGGCTGTGGTGGCGCGGGTGTTGCGCCTGCTTTGCTGACGCGCACGGTTCTGGCGCAAACCGGAGGGACCCCTGCGCGCGGGCGGCTGGTGGTGATTTTCCAGCGCGGCGCCGCGGACGGCCTCAACATGGTCGTACCGTACCGGGAGCCGGCGTATTACGCGATGCGGCCCACCATTGGGATCCAGCCGAAGGACGTTTTGGACCTCGATGGGCGCTTCGGGCTGCACCCGGCGATGGCGGCGCTGAAGCCGCTATGGGACGCGGGGGAGCTTGCCATCGTTCACGCTTGCGGTTCGCCGGACCCCACGCGCTCGCACTTCGACGCGCAGGACTACATGGAAAGCGGGACGCCGGGAGTGAAGGCGACCGCGGACGGCTGGCTCAATCGCGCGCTCGTGGCGCAAGGCTCGCGGCAGCCGGAAAGCGCCTTTCGCGCGGTTGCAATGGGTCCGTCGGTGCCTCGTACGCTTGAAGGGCGCGCGCCCGCGCTTGCGATGGGAGATCCGGCCCGCTTCGGCCTGCAAGGCGGCGATGGAGGCGAGTTCGCGGCGATCTACGCGGGCACAGCCGACGTGGTGCTTCACGGGACGGGGCGCGAAACGTTTGAGGCGGTGCGGATGCTGCGCTCGGCGGCCCCGGAGAGGTACCAGCCCGCGAACGGAGCCGCCTACCCGCGCGGTGCCTTTGGCGACAGCATGCGGGGGATCGCGCAGCTTATGAAGGCCAACCTCGGCGTGGAGGTCGCGTTCGCGGAGATGGGCGGATGGGACACGCACCAGAACCAGGGTGCCGCCGAGGGTCAGCTTGCGCGGCGCTTACGCGAGTGGAGCGAGGGCATGGCGGCGTTCCGGCAGGATCTGGGCTTTCACGGGGAGGATGTGGTGGTGGTGACCATGTCGGAGTTCGGGCGGACTGCCCGGCAGAACGGCTCCGGCGGCACCGACCACGGACACGCGAATGCCATGCTGGTGTTGGGAT
>CAXTVG010000249.1:1969-4026 GCA_964247505.1 uncultured Acidobacteriaceae bacterium | reverse complement strand
CTCAGAATCGAGACGTGGGGCACCCGTGATTGTGGATTGTCGAAAAAGACGGGTCGTGAGCCTTGTGTACTTGTCCTACAAAAACACGCCACGAAGTGGCCGCCAGCCGCGCAGGCGGTTTTCGTTTTCGCGGAGCTAGACCGCGACCGGCTCGGCGGGTTTGTAGACCAGCATGCCTTCGGCCGGGGCGTTGTCATACATCGCGATGACGTCGTCGGGAAGCGGTGTGAGGTCGGAGGCGCGGAGGAAGTCCCGGAGCGAGGTGCCGGAGGGTTTGGAGTCGATGTTGGGCGCGGCATTCCCTTCGCGGAGGTCGCGGAGGTTGACGGTGCGGAAATCGATCGAAAAGCGCGTCCGGCCGGAGGTGTTGGGCACGGTTGAGTGCATTTGCGCGGCGGAGAACAGGATGGCGCCGCCAGGCTCGGTGAGCAGGCGGAACTGGGGGTCGAGCTCCATAGGCTGCAGCGGCTTGGGTTGGGGCCGGGTGTCGGACTTGATGTGCTGGGCGGCGCTGGACCGGCTTTTGGAGTTCCACTCGTAGTAGTTGAAGTCCTCCGAGCCGTTCAGGACGGGCTCGGACCAGTAGCGGGGGTGGAAGGCCATGGAGCTCTCGCTCTCAATGGGGAAGATCGGAAGCCACCAGTTGATCTGGCACATGGGGGCGGAGTACCAGGTGTCGCGGTGCAAGTGGTGCGCGTAGCCGACGCCGGAGGTGAGATAGGCGTCGGAGGTGACGGCGCGCAGCCGGGGGACGTCGAGGTAGGTGTCGTCCGGGTCGCAGCCGAAGTCCGCGAGCATGTTCTGGATAAGCTGCTTGGTGCGGGGGTGGTGGATAAAGGCGGGCTTCATGGGGGCGAAGATTTCGACGAACTTCTCGACCGGCATGTCGAACTGGGCGGTGGTGGGTTCGTGGCCGGCGAAGCCTTCCTCGATCATCTGCTTGGCGAAGTTGGTGAACTCGAGCGAGGCGGGGCGCGGGGTTTGGATGAAGAGCTGGCCGTCGTAGAGCTTGGCGAGGCGCTCGCGGTCTGTGAGTTGCGCGTCGACGTAGATGGCGTTGTTCATGGGCGGGGTCTCCTGGGCGCGAGGGCGCGGTTTTAGGATTTCTCTGGATGTAGTTTTAGAGGCGGTCGTGAGCTTCGCTCACGAGGACCCACGTCTCAGAATCGAGAAGTGGGGCACCCGTGATTGTGTAATTACAAAAACACGCCATGAAGTGGCCGCCAGCCGCGCATGCGGTTTTGGTTCTGTTACGGAAGAGGCGATAGTGCTTACACAATCGCGGGTGAAGGGATGGGGACAATGAAGCGGCCGCCGGCTTGTTTGTAGCCGGACTGCTGTTCCATGATTTCGGAAGCGAAGTTCCAGGCCAGGACGAGGAGGTAGTCGGGCGGGTTTTCTTTCAGCTTGGCGGGCGAGTAGATGGGGAGCCGGTTGCCGGGCATGAAGCGGCCCTGCTTGAACTCGTTGAGGTCGACGATGTAGTCGAGGGTTTCGCGGTCGATGTCGCAGTAGCTCAGCAGCGTGGTGGCCTTGGCGGCGGCCGCGTAGCCGGCGATGGTTTTGCCGGACTGCTTGAGCTCGCGGAGCAGCCCGGTCAGGTTGGCGCGCACCTCTTCGACGCGATCGGCGAAGCCCTGGTAGAAGCCGATGTCAGTGAGGCCGAGGCGGCGTTCTTCTTCGAGCAAAGTCTTGACGCGCTCGCTGGGCTCGCCCGTGGGCTGGACGAACAGGCGAAGCGAGCCTCCGTGGATTTTGGTGCGTTCCGCGTCGGCGAGGACGAGCCCGTGTGCGCGGAACAGGTTGTCCAGGGCGGTGACGGAGAAGTAGCACAGGTGCTGGTGGTAGATGGTATCGAACTCGCAGTGCTCGATCAGGTCGACCAGGTAGGGGCACTCGATGACCGCCTGGCCCGCAGGCTTGAGCAGGGACTTGAATCCCCGGACGAAGCCGTTGAGGTCGGCAACGTGGGCGAGCACGTTATTGGCGAGAAAAACATCGGCGCGCTTGCCTTCCGCGACCAGCTCGCCGGCGAGCTTTTCCGTAAAGAAATCGTT
>CAXTVG010000249.1:0-1869 GCA_964247505.1 uncultured Acidobacteriaceae bacterium | reverse complement strand
TGGCCGAAGCTCAGGATGGGGATGGTGCTCGTGGACCCGCAGGCGCGGCATTGAAATTGTTCAGGCATCTCAGGCAGTCTCCAGGACGCCATCGGGAACGGCAGCAGTTTGGTGGGCCCAGCGGAGGTTGGGCGCGAGCTCGCCGGTGGCGATCAGCTCGCGGATATGGGCGATGCGCTTGTAGCGGATGCCCTCGAAATCCGCGGTCGTGAGGTCGGTTTGTTGGAACGCGCGGTACAGCTCCTGCGCACCTTTGCGGGCGGTCCATTGGGGCTGGAACGCGGGCAGGGTGCGGTAGATTTTCGAGGTGTCGACCCGGTAGCAGCGGGTGTCGGCGCCGCCCCCAGGGGCGAACTCGATGGTCGAGCCGGGCACGGTGGCTTCCACGATCGCGGCGAGGTCGCGGACCTGGTAGTTTTCCTCCGGCAGCCCGACATTGAAGGCCTGGTTGTGGACCAGGTCGAGCGGGGCTTCCATGGCCGCGACAAAGGCCCGGGAGATGTCCTCGATGTGGATGATCGGCCGCCAGGCGGTGCCGTCGCTTTTGAGGTGGACCTTGCCCGTGGCATACGCCCAGGCGACCAGGTTGTTGAGCACCAGGTCGAACCGCAAACGGGGCGAAACCCCGTAAGCAGTGGCATTGCGCAGAAAGGTGGGCGAGAAGCCCGAATCGGCCAGCTTCGTGACATCTTCCTCGACCCGCAGCTTCGACATGCCGTAGGGCGTGACCGGGTTGGAGGGCGACTCCTCGGTGAGCAGCCCGTCGCCGCCCGCGCCGTAATAGGAGCAGGAGGAGGAAAACACAAACCGCTGGATGCCGGCCTGCTTCGCGAGCTTGGCCAGCCGGACCGAGGCCAGGTGGTTGATGTCGTAGGTCAGGTCCGGGTTCAGGTCGCCGAGCGGGTCGTTGGACAGCGCGGCAAGGTGAAGCACGGCGTCGAAGCCTTCGAGATCGGCCAGTTCGACATCGCGGATGTCTTTTCGAATGGACGGAACCGCAACCGGTTCCGTCCCAAAAATACAGCGCTCGAAAAGATTGGAATCGAGCCCGGTAACGCTATGCCCGGCCGAGAGCAGCAGCGGTGTCAGCACCGTTCCGATGTAGCCTTCGTGCCCCGTCACTAATACGCGCATTTCCATCCTCCCAGATTTTCCAAGGTGCGTTGCCTTCCGACCACAGCTGTTCGAGCAGGCGTTTTTCGCGGATGGTGTCCATGCACTGCCAAAAGTCGGAGTGCCGGTAGGCCATCAGCTGCCCATCGCGGGCCAGGCGTTCGAGCGGCTCTTTTTCCCAGTGGGTCGCGTCGCCGTCGATGTAGTCGAAGATTTCCGGTTCGAGCACAAAGAAGGCACCGTTGATCCAGCCTTCCTTGGTTTGGGGCTTTTCCGAAAATTCGGAGATCTGGTCGCCCTGCATCTCCAGGTGGCCAAAGCGCGCGGTAGGTCGCACGGCGGTCAAGGTCGCGAGCTTGCCGTGCTTGCGGTGGAAGGCCAGGAGGTCGTTGAGGTTGAGGTTGGAAACCCCGTCGCCCCAGGTGAGCATGAATGTTTCGTTGCCCAGGTAGGGGGCCAGGCGCTTGATGCGGCCGCCGGTCTGGGTCTTCACGCCGGTGTCGATCAGGTCGACGTTCCAGTCCTCGACCGGCAGCCCGCTCATCTGGACCTTGCCGGTGGCGGTCGAGACGCGCAGGTCGCGGTTGAGCGAACAGTAGTCGATCATGTACTTCTTGATCACCTCGCCCTTGTAGCCGAGGCCGAGCACGAACTCGTTCAGGCCGTAGTGGGCGTAGTGCATCATAATGTGCCACAGGATCGGCTTGCCGCCGATTTCGACCATGGGTTTGGGGCGGATATCGGTTTCCTCGGCCA
>CAXTVG010000248.1:0-4037 GCA_964247505.1 uncultured Acidobacteriaceae bacterium | reverse complement strand
GTAGGTGTGCAGCATTTCCAGCGCCGCGCCCAACTCGTCTACGCCTTCGGGCATGGCCCCGGCGACCGCGCGCGCGGCCTCCATCGCCAACACAGGCCGCAAACGCTTGCCCCCGGCAAAGGTGCTGTGGCGTACTGCCGCGTGAATCGACGCGGGCACTGCGGTCTCGGGAGGCAGCAGGCGCTCCAAAGCCAGGTCGGTCGCCTCGGCCCCGGCTCGCAGGAGGGACTGGACATCGGGACGGGTGGGCGCGGCGGCTAGGGTCATTTCCGTCCCATCATAGCGCGGCGGCTTACGCAGAGCAGGAGCAGAAGTCCGCAGACGGAAAGCCCGCGGCCCCACCGGACATCCGGGGTCGTTTGCCATGCAATGCGGATCGTGCTCCATCGCCGCGCGGGCAGCTTCACGGTGAGCAGCCCGTCATCGCGCGCGACGCAGAGCGCTCCGCAGGGCGACCCGTTCACCAGAACCAGCCAGGAAGGAAACCGCTCCAACCGCAGGACCGCATAAGCCGGCGCGTCGGGGCGCACGCGCACAACCGCTCCCGCTGCCCCCCAGCGGTCTACCTGCACGACCCCGTGCGCGTTGTCTCGCGGCGTGGGGGTCCACACCGGGTTCGCCGACTTTGAATCGTCGCCTTCATCCGCATCCGGCGAACGCAGCAACCGAACCGGCGGCAGCCCTTGTTGGATTTCCCCGTTATCGGTGTCCTTCGCGGCGTACTCGTCCGTGCCCTCGAATCCGCTGCCGCTCGCGAGCAGCGCAATCTGCGCCCCGACGTTGTCCTCCTCGTCGCATGGCTGATAGCGCGTGACGCTCGCCCAGCCCACCAGCCCGGCTACCAACACGAGCGCAGTTCCCGCGAGAACGAGATTGGGATTCTTGAAAAGAAGGCGTTTCGGACGGTTTTGGGAAGGCGCAGACATCGAGCTCTGAGCGGGAACAACCATCGGGTTCCCCACGTCTCGCATTTGAGACGTGGGTTCCAGCTTAGCTCTCGGGCGCGCGCCGCTCGCCGCCAGCGCCAGCAATAACGCGACCGCCGCGCTCCCCGGCAGCAGCAGCCGCCAGGGAAACTGCAGAAATTCGAGCTCGGGCAGCGCGCGCCACACGGGTCCGCTCATGGGCAGCTGCAACAGAAAAATGACTGCGAGCAGCAGGAGAAAAAAATCAATTGCGCGTCTTTGCGAACAGGCGCGAAAACCACCGGGCCGCCGCCAGACCGCGAATGCGCCCGCCGCCGCTCCCAAACCCAGCGTCCAAACCGCAATCCAAGAAGCCGTGGAGAGCACCTGATCGTGGAAGCCCTCGCCCGTGCGCCCGAACAGAAAGCTGTCTCGGATGCGCATGCCGGGGCCCACCGCGCGCCCGATCGCGACAAATCGCTGCTCATACCAGGCCGGCAGCAGGTAGTCGGCCGCGAGCAGGCCGCCGAGCGCCAGTGCGGCCAAATGTCGCCCCGCCTGCGCGAGCGCCCGAGCAGGGAAGCGCCTCGTTTTCCCCAGCCCGGCAAACGCCTTGAAAACCAGCGCCAGCAGCACGAGATACGAGCCCATCACCCCCGCGGGCGCGTTGGTATACCAAAGCAGAGCCAGCAGCACCGCCGTGCGCGCCACGGGCAAGCGCCGCCGCTCCAGCGAGCCGAGCAGCAGGGGGAACCACACCGCGGCCAACAGTTCGCCCACCGCCGCGCGCTCGTATGCGGTAAACAAAAGGTACGGGCTCGCCGCGTACACTGACGCCGCCAGCCCGGACGGAGCGGGCGCGCAAAAACGGCGCGCCAGCCGAAACATGGCCGCCCCCGCTCCCGCCGCGCACACCGCCGTAAACGCCCACGGACCCCACGCCCACGACAGAACGAGCCCAAGCAAAGCCCCCAGCAGCCATGAAAGCGGCGGGTAAAAAACAAACCGCGGCTCGCCCGCTCCGTAGTTCGCCGCCGCGACCCAGTGCGGAACTACAAGCCCTGAGCGCCACGCATCCCGTACCGCGAGCCAGCTTTGCAGGTGGAAGTCGAAATCGTGCCCGCACGAGGGCGCTCCATGTACAAGCAGCGGCAGCGAGCACGCCAGCCCCAGCGCAATCGCCAGCAAGGGCGCAACCCACGTTACACCGGAACCAACGGCAGCCTGTGCGGAAGGCGCAGTGCGACGCCCCCTCCGGCCGGCAAGCCGCTTTCTAAAACCAGCCCCCGCCAGCTTGCGACCGGACCGCACCGCTAGGGAACCAGCCGCAACGTATGCCCGGCCACCGCCCGCGCCGCGCCGGGGCTGAACGGCAGCGCAAACGTGCGGCCGCCATACCAGCTCGCCCACTGGTCGCGGTAAAACGGGCTCGCCGGGTCGCCCGACTCGCCCGCCACAATGTCCTCGGTAGACGCGTCTAGGTCGCCGAGATCGGCGGTAAACCGCTGCGAAGGCCCCAGGTCGCCCGAAACCTGCTTCACCGTGGACTGGTCTCCGCTCTGCGGCGTGGGCCCGACGCCCGAGTGCGACCCGGGCAACCACTGCCACAGCGGGTGCTCGATCGCGATGGTGTGTGCCGCGCCGTAGCGCCAGGTGCGCAGGTCCGCCGGTGCGCCCTGGAGAGCCTCATCGACCAGCGCCGTCAGGAACTCGTTCCAGTTCCCATAGCCCGGCGGAAGCCACGCCGCCGGCTGCCCTGTGATTAGCTGCTCCCGCGCGTAGGTGCTCGCTGACCAGTCATACAGCTTCCATCCATCGCCGATCTTCGCGCCCAGCACACTCGGCCAGAACCGCTCCTCCGCCCGCGTCACAATTGCCGCCGCGGCGGAGTCGACCCCGAGCACGCCGTCCCAGGACCGCAGGAGGTCCGCCGCCTCCCGCACCCGCGCGCCCGGGTGGGCCGCATGGTCGATCGCGTAGGCAAACCGCTGCGCGATCTCCTGGTCCACCTCCGAGTACACGTCGGTCTGGAGCGCGAGCATGTCTCCCGGCGTCAAGCCACGCTTGCCCCCGAGCCACTTCCAGATACGCTCGTTGCGGTAGGGGGAGGCCCAGTCGAGCGTGATCCCGTAGGGGTAGCCGTCCGGGGTGACGCGGCTGTTCGCGGTCGCGACGATGCCGCCCGGCGGATCCAGCACCGACGGCAGCGCCTCAAACGGGATGGAACCGGTCCACTCGCCCGGCGCGGCCGCCTCTCCGGGGGTCCCCTGTGCGGAGGGAACCGGCGTCGCCTGCAAACCGCCTGCGCGCACCGGGATCAACCCCACCGCCTGGTAGCCGATGTGCCCCGCGTCGTCAGCGTAGACCACGTTCAGCGTGGGTGCCCACCAGCTCTGGAGCGCCGCGCGGAAGCTCGTCCAGTCGCGCGCGCTGTTCAGCCCATAGAGCGGCAGCCCGCGCGCCGCCTCGTCATAGATCGCCCAGTGCAGCGCCAGCGTGCGGCGCTCGCCCGGCAAGATGGGCGTGATCACAGGGCCGTGCCCGGTTCGCGCTACGTCGAGGTCCACATCCCGACCCAGGCGCACCTGGATGCGCTCGCGCCGGTGCTGCAGTGGGAGCCACGCGCCCCCGCGGGAACGGTACTCGCCCCGCCCGTTTACCTGCTCGACATAGATGTCCTGCGTATCCGCGCCCAGCGCGGTAAAGCCCCAGGCGATGTGGTCGTTGTGCCCGGCCACGATGAACGGCACGCCCGCGATGGTGACGCCCGCCGCATGGAAATCGCCGGCCCGCAGGTCGGACTCGTACCAGGGGTCGGGAATGCGGTGCACCAGGTGCATGTCATTGCTCAGCAGCGGTTTGCCGCTCGCGGTGTGCGCGCCGCTCACCGCCCACTCGTTCGAGCCCGGACGGCAGCCGGGGCAGGCTCCCCCGCTCACCGCCGCCAAGGCGAGCAGCCCATCCACAGGCAGAATCGGCGCGTCCGGCCGGGGCCGTGCGCGGGTTTGCGAGGGATCGAGCGGGATCTGCGGCACATCTTGAGGGTCGCTAATGCCCGGCGCGCTCGGGACAGGCAGGTGGTCCCTCCACGAGCCGGTTGGGTACAGGTCCACCGCCAAAGCTCCCTCGCCG
>CAXTVG010000247.1:1429-4041 GCA_964247505.1 uncultured Acidobacteriaceae bacterium | reverse complement strand
ATCCAGAGCCGCGCGAAGCGGCGCGCGCCAGCGCTGGTCCCAGCCCGGCTTGCCTCCGCCGCAGCCGCAATCCGAGCGCCACCGCTCCACTCCGTGGGCGCAGCTCCAGCTTGTCGCTTCGTTGATCTTGGCTTCAAAGCGCGGTGGGAATCGCTCCAGGAACTCGCCATAGTTGGTCACGGTGGCGAGGCCGCAATTCTCCATGTACTCCAGCGCGTAACTCAGGCCCATTTCGCCGAAGCGGTGATGGTGGCCGTAGCTTTCGCCGTCGGTGGCGACGTGGACCAACTCGGGTTCCGCGGGTTCCGTGCTTGAAAAGCCGCTCGCCATGCGCAGGGCATAGCCTTCGCCGGAGTTGAGCAGGCGCTCGAAGGCGATCGCTCGGGAGCGCGGGCCGTCGTAGAAAAAGACTGCGATGGAGCCGCCATTCGCCAGCCGCACCCGATAGGGACGCCGCGTGTCGACGGAAGCATCGGGCGTCGCGACCCAGCCGGCAGCAAGGCCGGCGGTCGCCGTAAGCTCCTCGCCTTCCGTGGTCTCCTGCGCGGCGGATAGGGCGCGCACCGCCATGCACTGGCTGGGCGCGAGCACGGTAAACAGGATGCCATTCTCCGCCAGCACCTCCAGCGTTTCCATGTCCACCGCGGTTTCGGCCAGCCACATGCCTTCCGGTTTGCGGCCGAAGCGATGCTTAAAGTCCGCAATGCCCCAGCGCACCTGGATTTCCTTGTCGCGGCGCGTGGCGAGCGGCATGATCACGTGGTTGTATACCTGCGCCATCGCGGAGCCGTGGCCGGAAAAGCGACCGGCGCTGATGCGGTCCGCATCCAGAATGGACCGGTAGGTGACGCCCGCGTTTTCTTCAAGCCACGACAGTAGCGTCGGGCCGAAATTAAAGCTGATCTGCGCGTAATTGTTCACGATGCGCAGAATCTCGTTCCGCTCGTTCACAATGCGGGAAGCGCCGTTGCGGGCATAGCACTCGGCGGTAATGCGCGCGTTCCAGTCGTGGTAGGGCGCGGCTGAGTCCTGCACCTCCACGCTCTCGATCCAGGGGTTTTCGCGGGGAGGCTGGTAGAAGTGGCCGTGGACGATGAGGTAGCGATTCTTCATTGGGCTCTCTTTCACGCCGCGGGCGGGGCTTCGAACGGTTTGCCGTGAAGGTCGCAGGCGCGCCACAGATACCAGCTGGCCACGGTGCGCCAGGGCCGCCAGCGCTCGCCGCGGCGAGCCATGGCTTTGGGGTCGCCCAGCATGGTCGCGTCAAACTTTTTCGTTTTCGGCAGCCGGGTGAAGGTCAGCGCGAACCCCTTGCGGACGCCGTAGTCGCTCACCGGCAGCACGTCGGGCCGGCCCAGCCGAAAAATCAGCAGCATCTCCGCCGTCCACACGCCCACCCCACGCACCTCCGTCAATCGTTCGATAATCTCCTTATCGGCCATTTTGCGAATTGTGTTCAGTCCCGGCACGGTGCCGTCGAGTGTTTTTTTTGCGAGGTCCTGGAGCGCGAGCATTTTGTTCCTGGACAGCCCCGCCGCGCGCAGGGCCTCGTCCGGCTGCTGGAGCAGGAGCTCGGGCGTGGGGTGGATGTCGCCGAATAGCTTGAGCAGCTTGTGCAGAATGGCCCGGGCGGCGGTTCCGTGGAGCTGCTGCGACAGAATCGCTTCGAGCAGCGCCTCAAACGGCGAGTGCTGGCTTTTGAGCCGCAGCGTGTATGGCCCCGCGGCCTCGATCAGCGCGCCCAGCTTGGGGTCGGCCTCCGCGAGCGCCCGGCAGGCTTCGGCGATGTCGTAGCGGGGCGTGCGGCGGCCGTCTGCCATAGCTCCAGTGTAAAGTGCGCTTCCAATCTCCTGAACAGGGAGGGCGGCGTGATGAGCGTGAGAGTTGCATCACCCTATCGGTAGCTTCGGTGCGAGGTGGGCGATGAGCGAGGAAAAAGGGCAAGCTGCCGCTAAGCGGGCCGCAAGCAAAAGCAAAGAGCCAAAAGCGGCTGCGCGGGCGGGCAAGGCTGCTGGGAGCGAAACGAACCACCCGCCGCACCGCGTCCACGCGGAGCCGGAAACCGGGCCCATGCCGGAGGCGCTGCAAAAGCTGGCCGCAAACCCGCGCGTCACCGTGCGCCGGGGCGGGGAGCCGCCGCACGACGCGAAGTGCGTCATTTACTGGATGCAGCGAGCCGAGCGCGGCATCGACAACCCGGCGCTGGACATGGCCATTGCGCTCGGAAACGAGCTTGGGCTGCCGGTGGTTGCGTTTTTCTCGGCGATCAACAACTTTCCCCACGCGAACTGGCGGCACTATCATTTCCTGAGCCAGGGGCTTGTCGACGCCGAGCACGACCTGAACGAGCGCGGCGTGGAGTTTATCGTGCGTCGTCCACCGGACAACGCGCTTGAAAAGCTGGCGGTCGAGTTAAAAGCCGCCGCGATTGTGGGGGACGACAACCCCATGCGCGAGCCGGAGCGCTGGCGGCAGGTGCTGGCGCACCGCATCGACATCCCGTACTGGACGGTGGATGCCGACAACATCGTACCGGCAAACATGTTTACCAAGCACTATTACGCAGCTCACTTTTTCCGGCCCAAGTTCTTTGCCGAGCTCCCGAAGTTTCT
>CAXTVG010000247.1:0-1329 GCA_964247505.1 uncultured Acidobacteriaceae bacterium | reverse complement strand
GTGCCGAATTACGACTCCTTCGATTGCGCACCGGACTGGGCTCGCGAAACTCTCCGCAAGCACGCCCGCGATAAGCGCCCGCACACCTACACGCGTGAGCAAATGATCGCGCATAATACGCACGACGACCTGTGGAATGCCGCGCAGCAGCAGCAGGTCGACGCCGGGTGGATGCACAACGAAATGCGCATGTACTGGGCTAAGAAAATCCTGGAGTGGAGCCCGACGCCGGCCGAGGCTTTTGATACCTGCGTGTATCTCAACGATCGCTATTTCCTCGACGGCCGTGACCCGAACGGCTACGCGAACATAGCCTGGGCGATTGTGGGCGTGCACGACCGGCCTTGGTTTGAGCGGCCTATCTTTGGTACCGTGCGGTATATGTCGCGCGAGTCGACGGGAAGGAAGTTTAACTCAAAGCGATATATGCAAAACGTGCAGGAAGGGCGCCCTTTTGGGGACACGAGCGAGGTACACGCGGCGGCTGCCGCGAAGAAGTCTCGCGCCCGGACCAAGTAAGGCAAACAGAGCGGGTACCCAATGTTTTGCGTTTGGCATTTTGCTTGAAAAAGTCAGAACCACGGGTGCCCCACGTCTCGCATTTGAGACGTGGGATTGCGACCTCCTTGGAAGCGCTCTACTGCGAACGCTCTGGGAGTAGGCTCGTCCAGCGGAGCAGCGCCGCGCCGGGCGGAACTGTGATTTGCTGGCCCGCGGTATTTAGATTCCCGAGCACCGGGTGAGGATAAGTGCAGCCCGCGAGCGCTGTATTTTGCGTGTCGAGCGAAATGCTTTTCGGGGCTGCGGATTTATTAATCGTGACTAACATCCGCCCTTGACCACCCGCACAGCCCTGACCGAGGTTTGCGCCCCGTACATACACCAGCGCGTCGTCATCGGCGTAGAGCACCTGCTCCTCGCCCGCATTCAACTCCGGGTACTGTGCGCGCCAATGCAGAAGGCGCTGCACCCAATCGAACATCTCGCGCTGCTCGGGCGTGCGCTGCGAGGGTACAAACGCGCTTTGCCCCCTGCCCGCGAAGCCGCCGGGGAAGTCGCGCCGGTTATCCGGGTCGTCGCCGCCTTGCATGGCGATTTCGTCGCCCGAGTAAATCTGCGGCATGCCGCGCATGGTGAGCAGCATGGCGAAGGCGAGCTTCAGCTTGTCGGGCGTCGCGCCGGGCTCGCTTAAAAAGCGCGCCGTGTCGTGGTTGCCGAGGAAGGGAACCAGGCGCTCCGGGTGCGGGTAGAGCGAGTCCTGTCGCATCACCTCGGCCATCGCGGTCATGGGTTGGTCCTTGAGCAGGACCTTGCGGATCGTGAAGTAGG
>CAXTVG010000246.1:0-4052 GCA_964247505.1 uncultured Acidobacteriaceae bacterium | reverse complement strand
CCCCCGGACGTGCCATGATTGCGAACCGCTCCGCCAAGGCCGGCACGGGCCCGGTTCCACCGCGGCGTAGAAAGCCGCGTAAGCCTCGATCCGAGCTCAACGCATCGGGCTCCACACTTATTGCGCTTGCTCCACCTTTTGCCAAAGCCACGCGAGGTCGAGGTGCACGGGCGTCCCCGCCGCAGCCAGGGTTTCGGCTGGAAACCAGTCTCCCTTGCCTCCGTCCCTCCGTACCCACCGGTACGCCTGGCGGGTTTCCGGGTCCAGCAGCCAGATGTTTTCCGTGCCCATCGCCGAAAAGTCAACGGCGCGCTTTCGCAGGTCGGCAGCTTTGTCATCGTCGGAAAGAATCTCGATAGCGATCAATGGAGGGTCGTTCAGCGTTTTTGTGTCGATCGGGGATTTCAGCGACACGGCCACGTCCGGCAAACGGAAATTTTCCGGACGGACCCGCGTCCGTACCTCCGGATACGCAAAAATGCCCCACTCGTCCATGTGCTGTGCAAACCAGGCGCACAGCATCCCCTGCACAAAAGCGTGAAGCCTTGTCGGCCTCGGACGCTCCTTAATTTCGCCTTCAATGTACTCAGGGTCGTGCTCGTAGGACGTCCGTAGATACTCCTCCACGCTTACCGTTTGCGCTGTCGCCTCCATCGCGTTTCTCCCCGCCCTCAGCTTATTGCATTCGCCCCGCACACGCTGCCCCGGCCATTTCCGGTGAACCTGGATGATAGCTTGGAGGCATGTTACCCCGTCTGCGTGTCCAAGCGGCAGTTCTCGGCGCGGTCCTTTGCCTCAGCCTGCCGGCTCCGATCGAGGCCCAGGCCGCTCAGCCTCGCAAAGCCATGCTGCACACCCCGGACGTCGATCTCGCCACCTTCACCTATGGCCGAGCCTCCACGGCCACCCCAGTCATCGCCGTCAACGGCGGCCCCGGCCTTTCGCATCTCTACATGATCCAGAACAACGTCTGGACCCGACGCGTCGCCGCGCATCGTAAGGTGGTCATGTACGACCAGCGCGGCACCGGTGCCTCGCCTCTCAACCATCCCGGCGCGCCGCAGACCATGGACGCGCAGGTTGCCGATCTTGAAGCCGTGCGGGCCTCCTTGCATGCGGATAAAGTGGATCTGGCCGGCGACTCCTATGGCGGCCTGCTCGCCTCGGCCTATGCCGCCGCGCATCCCGAGCATGTGCGTGCGCTCATCCTTTCCGACTCCGCCGCGCCCGGCTTTGCCAGGCTCCATCCGCGTCTCGAGGAGCTCTTCCCTGACGTGATCGCGCAGACCAAAGAACAGGCGGCCAAACTTTCCAACCCCGGCCAAGTCGCGCAACTCGAACTCCGCGCCCACTTCCGCATGATCTTCTACTCGCAGAAGCTCCTCGATCGATACCTCGCTGGGGCACCCGACCTCGGCTACACGCCGGCTACGGCCGACGCGGTCTCGAAAGCCATCGAGCACCTCGATCTCACCCCCCAAATGGCTCAGTTTCGCTTCCCGGTTCTTGTGCTCGAGGGCCGCTTCGACCTGAACGTCACCCCGGATGTGTCCTGGGCCGTCGCGCACAGCATTCCAGGGGCCCAACTCGTTTGGTTTGAGCAGAGCGGCCACCTGCCCTACTACGAAGAGCCGGACAAGTACGCCTCCGCGGTGAACGGTTTTCTGGACGCGCACGACGTGCACCACTAGATCTCGCCGTCGCGCCCGGAAACGCCGCTCCCCGAAGCTCCTTCCGCGAGTCCTTCCCGGAGAGCGATTTATGATAAACACAACCGAATCATGGCACAAACCTCATCTCCCGCCGCCTCTCCACACACCCTCACCCTGGAGCGCATCGACAACCGTGCCGCCAGGGTTGGCATCATCGGCATGGGCTATGTCGGGCTGCCGCTCGCGCTCCTGTTTTCGGAAGAACGCTTCGCCGTCACCGGCTTCGACATCGACCGCACCAAGGTAGACACGCTCAACGCCGCGGGCTCCTATATCGTGCGCATCCCCGGTACAGAAATCGCCGCAGCCCAGCGCTCCGGCTTCCGCGCCACCACTGACTTTGCCGCGGTCGGCGGCATGGACGCGATCATCATCTGCGTCCCCACCCCGCTCTCCGAGCACCACGAGCCCGACCTCAGCTTCATCGAGCAAACCGCCCGCGCCCTCGCGCCCCACCTGCGCTCGGGGCAGCTCGTGATTCTCGAAAGCACCACGTACCCCGGCACTACCGAGGAAATTCTCATCCCGCTGCTCGAAGCCGGGGCCCCAAACGGTTTGCGCGCCGCCCGCGACACCGAACCGGGCTTCTACGTGGCGTTCTCCCCCGAGCGCGAAGATCCCGGCAACGACACGGTCGCCCGCCGCGACATCCCCAAGGTCATCGGGTCGTACGGCGCACCGGCAGGCGATTTGGCCGCCGCGTTGTACGGGACGATCTTCAACCGCACCGTCCCCGTCTCCTCGCCCGCCGCCGCCGAAATGACCAAACTGCTCGAGAACATCTACCGCTGCGTCAACATCGCGCTGGTCAACGAACTCAAACAGCTGTGTCAGCGCATGGACATCGACTTGTTCGAGGTCATCGACGCGGCTAAAACCAAACCCTTCGGATTCCAGGCGTTCTACCCCGGCCCGGGGCTCGGCGGCCACTGCATCCCCATCGACCCGTTCTATCTTTCGTGGAAGGCCAAGCAGTTCGACTTTCACACCCGCTTCATCGAGCTCGCGGGTGAGGTCAACGGCGCGATGCCCCGCTACGTCGTCGACCAAACGATGGAAGCGCTTAATGCGCACCGCAAGGCCCTCAACGGCTCGCGCGTGCTCGTGCTCGGCCTTTCCTACAAGCGCGACATCGACGACCTGCGCGAGTCGCCCTCGCTGCCCATCATCGAAATGCTCCGCGCGCGCGGCGCTGAGGTCAGCTACAACGACCCCTACTTTGCTCACGTAGGCCGCGGCCGCCACTACGACCTCAACCTGGACTCCGCCCCGCTCGACAATCTTGGTGCCTACGACTGCGTCCTGATCGCCACCGATCACTCCGATTATGACTACGCCCGCATCGTCCGCGAGTCGCAGCTGGTCATCGACACCCGCAACGCGACCAAGGGACTCGAAAGTAACAACATCGTGCGTTGTTAGTGGCGTATTTATTAGTCAAACCCTGTACCCTGTTCCTAACCCGCAGTTAGCATCTTTCGCTGTGGAAAAGCGCCCAAATTGTTCCACGTGGAACAATTTGCTCGATCTTTGGAGCCAGCTTTGGAACAGTTCCCCCGCCTCGCCCGCCTGCCCGCGTACGTCTTCAACATCACCGGCGAACTCAAAGCCGAAGCCCGCCGCCGCGGCGAGGACATCGTCGACTTCGGCATGGGCAATCCCGACGGCGCGACCCCCAGGCACATCGTCGACAAGATGATCGAAGCCGCCCGGCGCCCGGAAACCCATCGCTACTCGCTTTCCAAGGGAATCCCGCGCCTGCGCAAAGCCATCGCCAACTGGTACGGCGAGCGCTACGGGGTCGACCTCGACCCGGCATCCGAGGCCATCGTCACCATCGGCTCGAAAGAGGGCATCGCCCACCTGTGCATGGCCACGCTCGACCGCGGCGACGTCGTCCTGGTCCCCAACCCCAGTTACCCCATCCACATCTACGGCCCGGTGATCGCCGGCGCGACCATCCGCTCCATCGCTATCCACAACACCGAAACCTTTCTCGCCGAGCTTGAGGGAATCATCCCCAGGATCTTTCCCAAGCCGAAAATGCTTATCCTCAACTTCCCCGCCAATCCCACGACTCAGTGCGTCGACCTCGCCTTTCTCACCCGCGTCGTCGAGCTGTGCCGCGAGCACGGGATTTACCTCGTCCACGACCTGGCTTACGCCGACATCACCTTCGACGGCTACCGCGCGCCGTCGGTCCTTCAGGTGCCCGGCGCGAAAGACATCGCGGTCGAGTTCTTCACGCTTTCCAAGAGCTACAACATGCCCGGCTGGCGCGTGGGTTTCATGGCCGGCAACCGCGAGCTGGTTGCGGCGCTCGCGCGGCTTAAGAGCTAC
>CAXTVG010000245.1:0-4057 GCA_964247505.1 uncultured Acidobacteriaceae bacterium | reverse complement strand
TCTTTTACGCCGGTTTTGGTGTCGTACCAGTCGTTCAAGGGGACGCGGCTGGGCGTCGTGTCGGCCCACTTCGCAATTGGTGCGATGAACTGCGCGAACTGCTGCTGCGTTCCCATGGTCGCGGACCACAGCTCCCAGTCGAGCTTGGTATAGTCCTTGCGCGAGTCGAGCGGGACGCCATCGACGTTTTCATGCGCGAGATAGAACTTTTCTTCCGACTCGCGCAGGGAGGGCGGGAACAGGTTGAGGCCGAGCACCGTGTCCCACACCAGGTTGTACTTTTGCGCCCAGGTGCCGGGCTTGTCGAACGCCAGCTTGGTGTGGTCACCGTCGGCGGCCATGGGGAGGAACTTTTTTACCATGTCCTCGGCGGCGGAGCGGTACTGCTTGGCGACGTCGTTGTGGCCCAGGCGCCTGGCCAGGTCGGCATACGCGCCGATGGCGTCGATGGCCTTGATGGACAGGTTGGCGTTGTGGGCCAGGTGGCCGGCAAAGTCGTCGGTGGAGAGCTGGTTGGCGGGGTCGAGGCCGGCCTGGCGCAGGTAGTCGGCCCACTTGCCGAGCAGGGGCCAGTAGCGCTCAGCGAGGCGGGTGTTGCCTTCGGTTTGGGCGATCGCGTCGGCGAGGATGAGGAGGTTGCCCGTCTCCTCGACCGGCATCTGGTTGTCTTCGGTGAGCTCGCCGCCGCCGTAGGTTTGGCCGTTGCCGAGGGGCCAGGTGCCCAGGTCGTGCGGGGCGAAGGGGAACTTCCATCGCGGCATGTCCGCGTAGCGCAGCAGCGGCTCGACCTGCGCTTCCATCAGCGCCGGGTTGAAGAACAGCAGGATCGGCGACTGAGGATACATCACGTCAACGGTGCCGATCGACCCGTTGGAGAAGTCTTCCTTGCAGAAGTACAGAGGCTTGCCGTCACTGTCAGCGGTGAGCTGGCAGGCGGCGAGGGATTGACGGTACGCCAGGTCGCTGAGGTAGGCGTAATTTTCCGTGCCGATTTGCGTCAGGTCCCGGTCGAGCTGCTGGTCGTACTGCTTGCCGCGCGTGTCGAGCGAGGTGTACTGCTGCTCAGCCTGGTCGAGCATGGCGGCGACAGTCTCGCCGTTGCGCTGCCAGTAAGGGCGGAGGCGCTGGTTGAGGTATTCGAGGGCGAAACCTTCGGTGTAGCTCACCAGCACATGCTGCGAAACCGGGGCGGAACCGACCGGGCCGAGGTGGAGCAGCGCGTCCAGGTGAGCCGCGCCCTGGTTGGGGGCGGAAGGCATATCCATGTCGTCGGCGGGCGCGAGCGAGCCGTTGCGGGCGAACTGCTCGACCGCCCCGGGCTCGCCGGCACCGCTGCCGATAAGGGCGAGCGTCGCTTGCTGGCCCACGGGGACACCCAGGTGGAAGTAGCCCCAGTCGACGCGGAGGTCGTCGCCGCGCTTATCGAGCATGCGCTGGTCGCGGGAGCCCACGTTGAGCACCTGGAGCTTGCCGGTGGTCGACCTGCCCCACGTGACAGCGTCCTCCTGAGTGTTGACGGCAATGATCGGGTTGACATCGAGCAGGGCGTCGACCGTGTGCTGCGCGCCGTCGAGCGAATGTGCGGTCCAGGTTAGGTAAGTGACGGGGCGGGACAAGAGGTCCATGTCCTGCGGGAAAGCAGGGGTGAAGAAGGCGAGCTGGAGCTCAACGCCCGCGCCTTGGAAAGTGTAGGTGGTGTGGGTGGCCCCGACGCTGAGGGCGGTCTGGTTCATCGCGGGGAGCTCGCGAGGGCCGCCGCCCATGATGCGGAAAGGTTTACCGTCGATGCGCACGAGGCTGTCGAGAGGCTGCGGTGAGCCGGTCCAGTGGCGCGTGGGGCCGTCGGTCAGCTTGTCAAAGTCGGACCAGATCGAGAAGTACGGGTTGTGGGTGATGAGCGGGACCGCGGGCGGCCGGTGCTGCGGGGGCTGCTGGGCGAGGGCGGCGGGTGAGAGCAGGCAGGCGAGCGAGAGGAGGGGGTATTTCATGGCGCACCCATTATGTCATCTCCGGCGCGGAACTAGAGGCTCTGAAACGAAGCAACGGGGCAGCCTGCCGGATGCGCCTTTGTTCTTCCTCGTGAGAAGTTGTAATTAGAACTGCTTCGGTTCAGTTTCTAGCAGGGGTGGAACTGTTGGTGCTTTCTTCCAGGCGGCGCGCGAGCTCGCTATTGCGGCGCTCCGATTCCGCAAGTTGGATGGTGAGGATTGTTTCCTTCGCGGTGCTCTCGATAACTCGGGTCAAACGAGTCTCCTGGGCCTTCATTTGCTCGCTGAAGCGACCTTCTTGGGCCTGCAGCTGCTCGCTGAAGCGACCTTCTTGAGCCTTCATTTGCTCGCTGAAGCGACCTTCGAAGGCTTTCATTTCCTCGCGGGAACGAGCTTCCTGGGCCTTCATCTCATCGCGGATCAGCTGTTGGCCTTCGTGCAGGGCAGCTAGCGATGCCTTGATGCCCTGCACCTCGGGCGCAATCACGTCCTGCAAAAGCTTACGGATGCCGCCGAGGGCTTCAGCTGGTTTGCTCACATTTATGACCTAACCCGAATCTAGCCACCCCTCTGTTGTTAGTCAATCCTTTATCAGCGCCCGCTCCGCTTCGCAGCTCTCGCACAGGCAGTGGCGGCGGAGGTAGTCCCAGGAGTAGATGCCGCTGGTATGGCCGTCGTTCCAGTTGAAGGAAATAGCGTAGCGGCCGACCTGCTGGGCGCTATCGGGGCGAATGGCGGGCTTGTACATGGGCAGCAGCGCGGGCGGCTCGGGGGTGGGCTCGCCGGGTTCGCGATGGGTTTGCTCGCGCTCGTCGTGGCAGGTGGCGCAGGGGCAGGCATCGCGGAGCCAGCGAAAGCTCCAGCGGCTGCGGTGGCCATCGCGCCAGTCGATCTCCATGCCCGTGCCTTCGGTTTTGAGCACACGAACCTTGATGGGTTCGGTGGCTTCGCGGGGAAGCGGGGGCAGGTCGGCGCGCCGGGCTTGCTCCTCGGGGACGAGGCGGATTCCTTCTTGGCTCATGGGGTTCCCTCCAGTTTACAAGCCGCCATTCCGGTAGAAGAAATAGCCCGCCATGCCGAAGCCGAGCACGGTGACGAGCCCGCGCATGAGACGCGCGTTGACCCGCTGCGCGCCGCGCCCGCCCGCGTAGCCGCCGATGGCGCCCGTAATCATCATGAGCAGGCAGTGGTGCCATAGCACCTGGCCTTTATAGATGAAGAGCAAAACCGCGACGCCGTTGGCGATGGTGGTGGTGAAAACTTTCACGGCGTTGATTTCGGTTATATTTTCGACGCCTGAGAGCGCGAGCAGGCTCATGACCAGAAAGCCCGCGCCCGCGCCGAAGTAGCCGATGTAGAGCGTGACCAGGACCATGCCCGCGGTGAGTGGGACGAGGCTTGGGTGGTCGTCTGCTGTGCGCTTGCCACGGGTGCGCGCCTGGAGCCAACGGGAGATGGGCGTCGAAACGGCGAACAAGCTAGCGGCGGCGAGCAGAAGCCACGGCACGAGGTGCAGAAACGCGCCCGGGCTGGTGTGCAGGAGAATGAGCCCGCCGCCCACGCCGCCGAGGGCCGCCGCGAGCCCGAGCGGAAGCAGCAGGTGCGGGTGGGCCTTGAGCTCGCGCCAGTACGCGGCGATGGAGGTAAACTGCCCCGGCCACAGCGCGACGGTGTTGGTGGCGTTGGCCTGGATCGGCGGCACGCCCAGGTTAAGCAGGGCGGGGAAGCTCAGAAACGACCCGCCACCCGCGACCGCGTTCAGCATGCCCGCGAGGAACGAGGCGCAGCAGAGCCAAAGGGTGCGTCCGTTGAGCGCGACGTCCTGAGCCACGTCCCAAGCGTAGTGCGGCGGTGCGGCCATCTGCCCAGATTACGCGTTCTTATGATCGCGCTCGCCCGTTCTTAGCTGGTCAGGCGAGCTTTGCTCCCTCGACGGCTGCCTTGGCGATTGCCGGGCTGGGCGGGGCCGGTGCTGCGGACGTGCTGGGCGTGATGCCGAGGTACGAGTCGACCGTGGCGGCGGTTAGGCCGAGAGCAACGGCGATCTGCGAAACGGTTTGCCCGCTCTG
>CAXTVG010000244.1:0-4066 GCA_964247505.1 uncultured Acidobacteriaceae bacterium | reverse complement strand
TCCTCGCCGTCGCCATCATGGCGAAAAACCCCAAGCAGTACGGGCTCGACCAGGTAGTGCCGGACGCCTCACTCGCCGCCGACACCGTCACGACCAACACCTCCATTTCACTGCCCCTGGTCGCCGACATCACCGGCGCGTCCATCGGCACAGTCGTAGAGCGGAACCCGAGCCTGCTGCGCGGCCGCACCCCGCCCGGCGAGTCCTACGAGCTCCATATCCCCGCCGGCACCACCCAGCTGTTTAACGAGCGCATCGCCGAAATCCCCGACGACAAGCGCGCCACCTGGCGCTTCCACGTCCTCGCGCCCGGCGACTCGCTCGACGAGGTCGCGCGCCTGTTTCACACCTCCGCGTCTGAAATCGCCTTCACCAACCAGCTCACGGCAGACGCGAGCCTGGCCGGGGTCAACGCGCTGGTGGTCCCGGTCGCGCCCGCCCCCGTCTCCTCCGGCGCAAGCGCCCGCGCCGCTGTGTACCGCGTCCGCCGCGGCGACACGCTGGTCACCATCGCCGACCAGTTCGGCGTTTCGGTCGCGGCGCTCGAGCGCTGGAACCGCTTGCGCGACCGCTCTGTCAACGCGGGCCGCACGCTTTACGTCGCCGAGCCGGCGCGCCTTTCTCGTGGTGCCCGCGCAAGCCGCGGCCGCACCAAGATGCATCCCCTAACGGCTTCTATCCGCGCCGGCCGCCCCCATGGCGCCGTACCCAAACACGCCCCGCGCCATCGTTGAGGGAGCACCCCCGCACACGTCACTGAACTTCAGTGCTCCACTTCTGTGCGCTCGCGCGCACTTGCCGCTTGCTATCGGTAGCCTCTCGTTGCATGCTGTTGCTAGAATTGCGCCGCAGCACACAATGCGCATTCCATCGCGCGCAACCGGGGAAGCCAGGGCAACGTAAGGAGCCATCGCATGCAGGACGATCTGAAGCTGTTCGCAAGTGCTTACAACGAGGAACAACCGAAAGAGCGCAACGCCGCCGAAGAGCCCGAAGACGCCTTCGATGAGGACGAAGACGACGAAGACGAAGTGTCGACATCCTCGACTGACGATGACGACGACGACCTCAGCGACGAAGACGAAGACGACGACGACGCAGCAGACATCCAGGACGCCGACACGCTCGACGAGGATGACGAGGACGAGGTCGAGCTGAACCCGGCGGCGGACGAGCTGGACGACGCGGGCGAGCCTCGACCCGGCAGCCCGGTACCCGACGCCCGGGCCTCAGCGAAAAAAGCGGCTCCCCCGCGACAAGCGGGGAAGGCCGCCGCGAAGACGAGCGCTCGCACAGGCGGCAAGGCCAAGGTACCCGCCAAAGCCGCAAAAACAGGCGCAACGGGCACACAATCCACAAAGCGAGGCAACAGCTTGGCCGTAAAGAAGACCGCAACCAAAACCGCCGCGAAGAAAACAGCGGCTAAAACGCCGGCGAAGAAAACCATCGCCAAAACAAGCGCGAAAAAAGCCGCAGCGAAAAGCCCGTCGAAAACAACCGTAAAAAAAGTGGCAGGGAAGAAAACCGCTGCGAAAACACCGGCGAAAAAGACCGCCGTGAAAGCGCCCGCAAAGAAAACCACCGCCGCAAAGAAAACCGCGGTTAAAAAGACCGCCAAAACGCCCGTCAAGAAAACAGCTGCGAAAAAGGCCACCGCTAAAAAGTCCGCCCGCTAAGGCACACCCTCATCGGGCGGCCACTCGGGAGCAAAAGGCAAGCAAAAAAGCCCAGCGCGCATGCTGGGCTTTTTTGCGCTTTTTCTCGCGCCCCGGAGCTATCCTTGCTGCTTATCCGTTTTCAGCTCCGCCAGCACTTCCTCGCTGTGGTGCGCGGGGTTCACGCCCGTCCACACCTTCACGATCTTGCCCTCAGGGTTGATCAAAAACGTATTCCGCTTCGCAATCTTCATCACCCCGTAGTTGGCCAGCGAGCCGTACTCCGCCACCACCTTCTTGTCCGCATCACTCAGCAGGTGAAAGTTCAGCCCTTCTTTCGCGCAGAACTGCTTGTGGCTGTCCACCGAGTCCACGCTGACCCCTACGATCACCGCGCCCAGCTTCGCATACTGCGCCGCGTCCTGCTGAAAGTTGTGCGCTTCCACCGTGCAGCCGCTGGTCATGTCCTTGGGGTAGAAGTACAGCACCACCCACTTGCCATGGAAGCTCCGCAAGCTGGTCGGCGTTCCGGTTTGCGAGGGCAGCGTAAACGCGGGCGCGGTTTGCCCGGCGGTCGGCATAGCATCAGTATCGGCGGCCATGGCGCGTCCGCCGGCCCAACCCAGACCCAACATAACAACCAGAGAGGAAAAAATAAGCAGCAGTTTCGACATACGGGAAAAAACCTCCAGCGCGATTATGGGCGCTTTAGCGCGACAATCGCAATCCCTATCGCATCGGCCCGCGCCAGGAGCGCTGCGCGGTCGAACAACAGGCTTCGCCCCGCCTCGATTGCCAGGCAGCGCGCCCCCGCCGCAGCCATCGCTTGCACCGTCGCCAATCCCACTACAGGCACGTCGAAGCGCATATCCTGCTTCGGCTTCGCGACCTTTACGACCGTTAATGAGCGATCCAGCGTGGAAGCCGCGCCGGCGAGCGTGCCCAGCAGCGCCCCGGCCCGCGCAATCGTCGCGTCCGTGCCTTCCATCGCTTCCACCGCGACACACGCCCCGCTCGCGACCACTACCGTCTGCCCAATGTCGAACCCAGCCACGCCCAGAGCGACCGCGCGCCCATACTCGATGTCGGCCTGCTCCTCAGCCGAGGGCGCGCGCGCCGTCAGCACCCCCGCGGGCGCAAGCATCGGTTCCAGAAACGCAGTCGACGCGATCAGCTCAATCCCCTCATCGCCCAGCACCTTCGCAATAGCCCCCAGAAGCATGTCCGTGTTCCGGGTCCGCAGAGAAAGCAGCAGCTTCGCCAAACGCCAGTCCGGCCGGATGCTCGAAAAAATCTGCTTGTGCTTCACCTGGCCCGCCATCACGGCCTGCCGCACGCCCGCGCGCTGAAGCGTTCCGATCAGCCGCGACAGCTCGCCGAGAGAGAGCCAGTGCACTTCAACGCCAGGGTCCGCAGCCGCCCGCGCGTCCATCTCCGGGTCGGTTTCCTCGCGAATGGCCGCCACTACAACGCGGAGCCCATGCGCCCGCGCCGCTTCCAGCAGCAGAAAAGGGAACCGTCCGTTGCCCGCGATCAGCCCCAGCTTTGCGTGCCTGGTTTCGAAAGGCACGCTCACTTCAAAACGCCGCGCGTGGAGCTCTCGATAAACCCGAGCAGGTACTGCACATCTTCGCTCGCCGCTTCTTGCTCGCGCATCCGCTCGACCGCCTGCGCTGTGTTCAGCTTCGCCGCCAGCAGCAGCCGAAACGCGTTCTGCAGCGCCCGCAAACGCTCCGGCCCAAACCCCCGCCGCGACAAGCCCACCTTGTTGATCGAGTAAGCATGCGTTTCCCGCTTCGCCGAAGTGAGCGAAAACGGCAGCACGTCCTGCGTGATGGTCGTGCCGCCGCCCACATAGCTGTAGCGCCCAATCCGGCAAAACTGGTGTACCGGGCACAGCGCGCCCACCGACGCGTAATCTTCCACGGTCACATGCCCCGCAAGCGTTGCCGCATTCGCCAGGATGCATCCGTCCCCAATGACCGAATCGTGCCCGATATGCACGTACGCCATGATCAAGCAGCCTGAGCCCACCCGCGTGGTCCCGCCGCCGCCCGCGGTGCCGCGTGAGATCGTCACATACTCGCGAATTTGGTTGTCGTCGCCCAGTTCGACGCCCGTAGGCTCGCCCGCGTACTTCAGGTCCTGCGGCGGCACTCCCACCGCTGCGAACGACGCGAACCGGTTCCGCGCGCCCGCATGCAACCGCCCGTCAAGGACTACATGCGAAACCAGCACACATCCTTCGCCCAGCCGCACGTTCGGGCCCACCGTGCAAAACGGCCCCACGGTGCACGAGTCGGGAATCACAGCGCCCTCGGCGACGATCGCAGTCGGGTGAACGCTCACTCGGTGGTCACCGCCTCGGAATCGGGCGGCACCGGCGCGTCTTCCACGTCGTCTCCTTCGCC
>CAXTVG010000243.1:0-4084 GCA_964247505.1 uncultured Acidobacteriaceae bacterium | reverse complement strand
CAGGTAGGCGGCTCTGTTCGCCACGAGGAGCTCGAGGTGGACGCCCAAACCACTCGCGATAACGAAGTCGCGCGCGGTCCGGAAACCACCCGCAATCGTTAATCCGCTCTACCAAGCAAAAGAAGGCCCGGCTCATCGCCGGGCCTTTTTCTTTCGCGTCGGCCCGCATGCCCACGCCGCCTTAAAACGAGTATGGGCCCCTCGCTTGCCAACGATTTATGCCAGGCTGATACACTTCCGCCAGACACCCAGCCTCTTTTCGAGTGGCGACAGATCAATGCAGTAAACCCTTCCGTGATGCACTCCCCCCCTTGGTCCGCCCGCACTTCTGCATTCCGCGCTTCTCCCCGAGAGGAATGAAGCGCGCAAGCCGGACACAAAGCACTGCAACCTACGGAGCTCCCTCGATGAAATCTCTCCCCGCCTCCTCCATCCTGCGCAAACGCGCGTTGCTGTTTTCAGCGCTGCTGCCCTCAGCTGGACTGATTTGCCACGCGCAAACCGACGTGCTCACCTGGCACAACGATAATCTGCGCACGGGCCAAAACCTTTCCGAAGCCATTCTCACTCCATCCAACGTCAACGCAAACACCTTCGGCGTCCTCGCGAACGTACAGGTGGACGGCAAAGTAGACGCCCAACCCCTGTACGTTTCCGCGCTCACCCTCGGTGGCAAGCGCCACAATGTCCTGTATGCCGCCACCGAGCACGACAGCGTCTATGCGCTTGACGCCGATACAGGCGCAGTTCTGTGGCAGAAGAGCCTCCTGGGCTCCGGCGAAACCACATCCGACCCGCGCAACTGCGACCAGGTCACGCCCGAGATCGGCATCACCGCGACCCCGGTCATTGATCGCACGGCCGGCCCGAATGGCACCATGTATGTCGTAGCGATGACCAAAGACGGCGGCGGCAACTACCATCACCGCATCCACGCGCTTGACCTCGCCAGCGGCGCCGAGCAGGGCTCGAGCCCTACTGAAGTGCATGCGACGACCCCAGGCACCGGCGACGGCAGCGCCGCAGGCACCGTCGTTTTTAATCCGGCGCAGTTCAAAGAACGCCCCGGCTTGCTGCTCGCGAACGGCCAGCTCTACACCAGCTGGGGCTCGCACTGCGATATCCGCCCCTACGGCGGCTGGGTGATGAGCTATAACCCAACCACCGGGGCGCAGACCGGCGTGCTTGACTTTGTGCCCAACGGCAGCGACGCCGCCCCCTGGAATGCGGGTGCCGGCCCTGCCGCTGACCCGCAGGGGAACGTCTATCTGTCGCTCGGCAATGGCACCTTTGACACCACGCTCACCCCGCAGGGTTTCCCCAACCAGGGGGACTTCGGCAATGCGCTTGTCAAAGTCGCGAAGACCGCGGGTGGCCTCGCCGTCACCGATTACTGGACCATGTACAACTCTAATTCGGAGTCGAACGTGGATGCGGACCTCGGCTCAGGCGGCATGATGCTGCTGCCGAACTTGCAAGACGCCTCCGGCGCGACCCGCCAACTCATCGTTGCCGCCGGCAAGGACCACAATATCTATGTGGCCGACCGCAATAACATGGGCCACTACAACCCCAGTAACAACAGCACGCTCTACCAGGAGCTCTCAGGCGCGCTACCGGGCGGGGAGTGGTCAAGCCCCGCGTACTTCAACGGCAAGGTTT
This sequence comes from uncultured Acidobacteriaceae bacterium, assembly GCA_964247505.1. GTDB lineage: Bacteria > Acidobacteriota > Terriglobia > Terriglobales > Acidobacteriaceae > EB88. The sequence goes on along the minus strand of CAXTVG010000243.1, from coordinate 2,422 downwards.
ATTACGGTTCGGTGGGCCAAAACCTGAGCGCCTTCACGGTCAATCAGGCCAAGCTCGTGCAAACCCCCATCCAAACCACAGCGACCACCTTCGGCTATCCCGGAACCACACCGAGCATCTCCGCGTATAACAACACAAATGGCATTGTGTGGGCCACTGAGAATTCCTCCCCCGCTGTGTTGCACGCCTATGACGCTTCCAACCTCGCGACTCAGCTGTATTCCAGCTCCGGCGCGAGCATCGGTGCCGGCAACAAGTTCATCGCGCCCACTATCGCCAACGGCAAGGTCTACTTCGGGACGCAAAACAGCGTTGCTATCTTCGGCTTCCGCCGGCAAAGCACCGCGCCGATTCCCGATGGCGACTACACCCTCACGAATGGATCGAGTCACCTGGTGCTTGACGACCCCGGCGCGGCCAGCACGTCGGGTCTAGCCCTGAACCAGTGGCAGCCCAACGGCACCAATGCCCAGGTGTGGTTCTTCTCCTATAACGGTACCGGCTACTACACCATTCAGAACCTGGCCAGCAAAATCTTCCTCGCCGACGGCAGCGGTGCCACCACGCCGGGGACCTCAGCCACCCAGATTCTCCCCACCCACGACGACACACAACTCTGGTCGCTGGTCGCCGTCAACGGCGGCTACCAGATCAAGAACAAAGCCACCGGTCTGGTCGTTGATGACAGCAATTACAACCAAACCCAAGGCCAGCACGTCATTCTGTGGCCGACCAATGGTGGTGTGAACCAAACCTGGGCAATTCGCTAAATGTTGGCGGTCCGGAAGGTTTTCATTTGACTTCCGGGCCGCTCGCGCATCCAATAGAGCGGAACGGAAATTATCGCCCGATGAGGGTGCAACACCAGGCGATGGCTTCAGCGTTTCCGCTTCAACCGGCAGACGGTTGCCATTGCCAACCAGAATCGCCAATCAAGCACGATTCTGACTGAGCAGTGCAACCAAAGGGACGGATTAGCGTCCATCGGCCACCTCCAGCAGGAAAACCGGCGTTTCCGACGGCTAATCGGAAACGCCGGTCAGGCCGATTGTCTGGCCCATCCCGTTTCCGTCACCACCCTGCTTAAGGCTTTTCCAGCCTACCCACTTCTTTCTCCCGAAAACGTTATTTGCGCCCGCGGCGGGTGCACCAGCGTAACCGCGGCGGAAACGGTCCGCGCTAAACTGGAATCCGCGATGGTCTTCGTCCTCGACAACTACGACTCATTCACCTACAACCTGGTCCAGTACATGGGCGAGCTGGGGGCTGAGTTGGCTGTGCGCCGCAACGACGAGCTCACGGTCGACGAGGTCGAGGCCCTCGCCCCCGAGCGCATCCTGCTCTCCCCCGGTCCATGCGGCCCGGAAGACGCCGGGATTTCCATCGAGCTCATCCGTCGCTTTACCGGCCGGGTGCCGATCCTGGGCGTCTGCCTGGGCCACCAAGCCCTGGGCGCAGCATTTGGCGGCCGGATCGTCCGCGCGCCCAAGCTCATGCACGGGAAAACCAGCGAAGTCGCCCATGACGGCCGCACCATCTTCGCCGGGATTGCAACGCCCATGACCTGCACCCGCTATCACTCGCTCATCGTGGCCGAGGAAGGCCTGCCCGCTGCGCTGGAGGTGTCCGCGCGCACCGCGGACGGCATCATTATGGGCCTGCGCCATCGCGAGCATCCCGTCGAAGGCGTCCAGTTCCACCCGGAAAGCGTGCTCACCGCGGATGGAAAACGACTGGTGGGGAACTTTCTTGCGCTGTAGCGAAGTCCAAAGCAGCATGACCAAGTTGAAGTGCGGTTCGCTCGCCCGGCATGCGGCAACGCGAGTGCCGGCAATTCTCAGGCCTGAGCGCGGACAGTGTACGCTGCTCGCCGGTATGCTTTTAATCGCCTGCTCCGTGCAGGGGCAGGAACAAGCACAGGCGCCGCCCCAACCCGTCGCCACGGTCGCGACACAGGGTCTCAGCCTGAGCGGCGCCATGAACGTCGCCGAAGGGAGAGCCACTATCGCCAACAACGGCGAAATCATCGCGGGCAACACACCTGCCCAGGTCACGCTCCTGCGCGGCGGCTCGCTGGAGGTTTGCCCCCAGACGATCGTGCGCATCGGCCAGGACTCTTCTGGATCCGCCGGAAAACCCGCCGATCGCGGTCTGATGTTTTCCGTCGAGCGCGGCGCGCTGGAAGCCAACTACTCGCCCGGCGCGTACTCCGACGTCATCCTCACCCCCGATCTGCGTCTGCTCATCTCCCCGCCGGGACAGGCTAACCTGCGTCTCCGGCTTAACCAGGCAGGCGACACCTGCGTGGACAACGCCGGGGAGAATGCGCCGTATGTGATCGCCAGCAGCCTTATGGACGGGGGCGCGTACCGCATCCGCCCCGGGCAGCGAGTGCTGTTCGTCCACGGCTCCATCAACCAGG
>CAXTVG010000242.1:0-4088 GCA_964247505.1 uncultured Acidobacteriaceae bacterium | reverse complement strand
CGCATTCGCCCCCATGTCCCCGCCTGCCTCACCCGCCGCTCCCCGGGAAGCAGACCGCGCCGCTTGCGCCAGCTCCTGGCCCGGCGTCTGCCCTCCCGTTGAAAAATCCGGCTTTGTCGGCTGCGGCTTCGGTGCCTCGATCTGCGCATTCTGTCCCGTGGGCACAGGAGGCGGAGCCGCAGGCTGCGGTTTGGGCGCAGGCGGAGCAGGCTCCTGCCGTGCCGTTTGCGAAGCAGGCGGTGCCGGAGCCGCAGGCTGATGCGAAGGCGCGGGCGGCCCCGCCCGCCGCATCCGCTCCAGCTCTTCCAGCGTCTTTTGGTCCAACGTAGGCTTTTGCGCCTGCTGCCGGCGATCCTTATCCGACAACGGCGCGGGCTTCTCCGGCCGCAGCTGCTTCAACGCGTCAGGCGGCAAGTCCAACACAGTCATCTGCTTATCTTTGTCCCGCAGCGCCAGCGAAGCATCCCGCACCTTCACATGCCAGATATATTTCGGCGCGAACACCAAGTACCCAAACAAAAGAATGTGCAGGATCAGCGCAATCCATATCTTCTCCCGCAGCGCCACCCGCGCCCGCTCATCCTCGAGCTCGTCGATGATGTGGACCAGGTCATAACTTTCAAGCCCCTCATACCCGCCCGTACGCGCAGCCCGCCCGCGGCGCGCCCGCGGCGGCCCTTCAGGGGGCAAGGAGGATTGCGGCGGAGGCGCTTCCGTAGCAGGCATAGCAGGGACCGGCCACGCCCGCAGGCGACCCGGAGTTCCTTATTCTCTCATCCTTTCCACGCACCGGTGAACCGTTGTGCAGCTCTAAGATGTCCGATCGCTTCAGCGGTATCGGTGATGCCTCCAAACCATTCCTTGCCTTTTCGCGCAGAGCGAACCGTCCTGAGCAGCGGCAGCTACAGCCCCGTAAGTAAAAACACCCGTTCCCTCCAGCTTCGCAGCAGCAGTTCTCGCCCTGTGGGGAGATCAGTCGCCGGTCAAAGCAGCCGGCCCCGTCCTACCCACTGCTTTCAAATTTCAAGCGCTAAACCCGCGTAAAGCCCGCATAGAGGGAGTGCCAACGCACCCTCACGCACAAACTGCAGCCCCTTACCCGCCGTACAATCAACCCGTGCCCACCTCAGCCTTCGTCCTCACCGTCAGCGACCGCTGCTTCCGCCACGAGCGCGAAGACCAATCCGGCCCCGCCGTCGCGGTCCTTCTCCGGCACAACGGTTTCCAAGTCGCCGGCCAACAAATTGTCCCGGACGACCAGGCCGCCATCGAAGCCGCGCTCCGCGAAGCCGCTCAGACGCACCCCCTCATCGTCACCACCGGTGGCACGGGCCTCACCCTCCGCGATGTCACCCCCGAAGCCACCCGCGCCGTCTGCACCCGCCTGCTCGACGGTATCCCCGAGCAAATGCGCGCCCACGGCCGCGAGCATACCCCCTTCGCCGTCCTCTCACGCGGCATCTGCGGCACACTCGGTCGAAGCCTTATCCTCAACCTGCCCGGAGCCCCCCGCGGCGCCACAACCTCCCTAGAAGCCGTCCTCCCCATCCTTCAACATGCCCTCAACCTGCTAACCGACCCACAAGCTCCCCACCCCACCGAACCGCCACCCTCTCTATCGGCAGACCGGACAAATTCGTTCACCTTCGAAATCAAGAATCCTGTGGAAAACCCGCCGGCAAGCCCTGACGCATGACCCACCTCCTGGCCCACCTCACCCACTGGACCCTTCACCTCCTGGCCTTTCTCAAACCTTGGGGCGTCTGGGGCGCGGCCCTCATCGCCATCATGGACGCCTCCTCCATCCCCGTCCCCATGGAGCTCGTCCTCGCCGGCTATTACTGGGCCGACCCGCACCACGCCTGGGCCTACGTCCTTCTTTGCTCCCTCGGTTCCGCCATCGGAGGCCTTCTCCCCTTCCTCCTCGGCCGCGCCGGCGGCGAGCTCTTCCTCCTCAAACGTATCGATCGCGCCCGCTACGAGCAGCTCCGCAACCGCTTCGAAAACCAGGAATTCCTGGCGCTGATGATCCCCTCAGCCCTGCCTCCGCCCACTCCCTGGAAGCTGTTCGCCTTCGCAGGAGGCGTCTTTGAGGTCCGCATCGTGACGTTCGTGCTCGCCGTCTTCGCCGGCCGCCTTATCCGCTTCGGCGTCCTCGCTGTCCTCACCGTGCTTTACGGCCCCCGCTTTATCGCCGAGCTAGGCGAGCTCACCCATCGCCATGCCCACCTGCTTTTTACCCTTCTCGGCCTCGCCCTCACCGCCATTACCATCTACGCGCTCCGCAAAGGCCTCGGGAAACGCCGCGCGCCTCCATCCGCCACGCGCCCCGGCGAGTTTGAGAATTAAGCAAAACCGCCCCCACTGAGCACTGCCGGCCTGTCTGCATCACCGGAGTCACCCACCAACTGTGGGTACCCCTAACATTTCAAAGCAAAATTCTCGAGCGCCAGCTTCAATGCAGCCGCGGCTTGGGCGGCCTGCTCACCGGAGAGGCGATTAAAAAACGGAAGCGCCAGCGCCACTTCGCTCGCCTGTTCGGTCACGGGCAGCCCGTGGCGTATGGGGAAATCGCGGTAAGCAGGCTGCGCGTGGACAGGCGCGAAATAGCGTCCGCACCCTATCCCTTGTGCGTGCAGGGCGCGCATCGCGGCATCCCGGTGCCGCTGGCCGAAGCGCTCCGCGAGCCGGACGACATACACGAACCAACTGATTCGACAGCCCGGCAAGTCGATCTCCGGACGAACCACATCGGTCGACCCCTCAAACTCCGCATGGTACAAACGCGCCACCCGCTCCCGCGCGGCCAGGATCGGTTTAATGCGCCGCATCTGCGCGCAACCCAGCGCGCAAGCAATCTCCGACAGCCGGTAGTTGAACCCAAGCATCGAGTGCTGGTGCCATGCATCACTCTCGTACCTGCCTTGGTTCCGCAGCGCGCGTATCTCCCGCGCCAGCGCCGCATCCGCGGTCACAACCATGCCGCCCTCGCCCGTCGTGATCTGCTTGTTCGGGTAAAAAGCAAACACCCCCGCATCGCCGAACGAGCCCGCGCGCCGCCCCTCGTACTCCGCGCCGATCGCCTCGCAGGCATCCTCGATCACGCGCAGCCCGTGCCGCCGCGCAATTTCCAAAATAGCCCCCATCGCCGCGGGCCGGCCAAAGGTGTGGACCACCAGAACAGCGCGGGTGCGCGGCGTAATCGCCTCCTCCACCCGTGCCGGATCTAGATTCAGCGAGCCAGGCTCTATGTCGACAAACACCGGCACAGCGCCCTCATAACGAACAGCATTCGCTGCCGCGATAAACGTGAACGACGGGACGATCACCTCGTCCCCCGGCCCGATACCGAGCGCGCGCACACACAGGTGCAGCCCCGCCGTCCCAGAGCTCACGGCCACCCCGAAACGCTGCCCCGCATAGCGGCTCACCAGCTCTTCAAACTCCTCCATCTTGCTGCCCAGGCTCAGCCGCGAGCTCCGCAGCACCGCGACCACTTCCTCGATCTCAGCTTCGGAAATATCGGGCGACGAAAGCGGGATCCTCACGAGAGCTTCACCAGCAGCCGCTCGCGCGACGGCAGCGCCGCGAGCACGTCCACGATCCGCTCCGCCGCATGGCCGTCGCCGTACGGATTCACCATACCCACGAGTGACTCACGAAACTCGGGGCTCCCCGCGCGGTTGACAGCGCTCAGAATTGAAGCCGTATCCGGCTCGGCGTCGAGCACATTGCGCGGCCGCTCCCGCCCCTGCTGCCGCATCCCCACGTTCACGGTCGGGATCGCGAACGAGGCGGTCTCCATAATCCCGCTGCTTGAATTGCCGACGAACAACGACATCTGCCGCATTAAGCTCCAGTACTCGACCGCTGGCAGGTTAATGAACAAACGCCCGCTGCCCCGCTTCGCCACCAGCGACCGCACCCGCGCGGCCAGCGAGCGGCTGCCCGCATCCGCGTTGGGATAGCAAAAGATCAACTGCCCGTCCATCTGCTCGAACGCGGCAAACAGCGCGTCGGCCTCGGCGTTGGTGTCGGCCAACAGAGTGACCGGGTGATACGCGACCAGCGCCGCCGGGCGCGACAGA
>CAXTVG010000241.1:3368-4090 GCA_964247505.1 uncultured Acidobacteriaceae bacterium | reverse complement strand
GCCGTGGTCGCTGGGCTCGGTGGGCGTGGGCGAGTGGCTGACGGTGGGCTGCGCGTTTGCTTTCGCGCTGCACCTGCTTACGCTGGCGCACGGCTCGGTGCGTGTGGACTACAGAGCGCTGGCGACGGTGCAGATCGGGGTGGCCGCCCTGGTGATGGCGGCGACGCTGCCGGTATTTGAGCCACGCCCGTACTTCCACCCCGCACCCGGTTTTTTCGCGGCCTGGCTGGTAGCGGCGTTGCTTGCAACCGCGGCGGCATTCTCAATCCAAAGCTGGGCGCAGGCTTTCCTGCCCGCGAGCCACACCGCGCTGATCTTCGCGCTGGAGCCGGTGTTTGCCGCGCTCACCTCGTTTGTGTTTCTGGGTGAGCGGCTGCGGGGCCGCGCGCTCGGGGGCGCGGGGCTGGTCCTGGCGGCGCTGGTGGTGTCTGAGCTTTTTCCATCCGGCGGGGTGCAGCCCACGGCACACGAAGCCGCGCCGCCTGTTTAAAACCATGCGAGACGCTTGCGTCCTAAGCACGTCTAAATCCGAGAAGGCGGCAAAACCGCTGCTCTCCGGCGCATCAGTACACTGAAAGAGATTGTGTTGTCTGCGTGGGCGGGAAGAGCCCTCATTTGTTCAAGGAAAGGTACGAGGATACACCCGAAAATGAAAGCACCGATCCAGTGGTTCCGGATGCGCCGCCTGGCATCCACCTTCACCATTCTCACCACGCTGTCGG
>CAXTVG010000241.1:1103-3323 GCA_964247505.1 uncultured Acidobacteriaceae bacterium | reverse complement strand
TTCCCGACACGCGCACGATGTCAACCACCTTCACGCAGATCGCGAAGGAAGTGGGGCCGGCGGTGGTCAACATCAACGTGGAAACCCTGCCCAAAGAGCCGACCACGGCTCGACGAGGCCGCGGCCCGCGCGGAACACAGCCGCAGGCGCCTCCGGATGACCAGGGCGGCGGGGATGACGATGAGAATGGCGGCGGCGATCAAGGCGGCGGCGGGGACCAGGGCGGCTTGCAGGACTTCTTCAATCGCTTCTTCGGCGGGGTTCCGGGCCAGGGCCCGGGCGGCGGGCAGGAGCAGGAGCAGCGCGCGCTCGGTTCCGGATTCATCGTGGACTCGCGCGGCTACATCGTGACCAACAATAATGTGGTCGAGAAGGCCGACCGGATCTACGTGAAACTGACGACGGACCCCACCAACGCCCAGGGCCACCGCGCCACTGTGGTGGGCGTGGATAAAGACACCGACCTTGCTGTGATCAAAATCGACGTGCCCGGCAAGCAACTGCCGACGGTCAAGCTCGGCAACTCAGAGTCGGCGCAGGTGGGCGACTGGGTGGAGGCGATCGGCTCGCCTTTTGACCTGTCGCAGACGGTGACCGCGGGCATTATCTCAGCAAAAAACCGCAACATTGAGCCGGGCGCGGCGGGCCAGTTCCAGCACTTCATCCAGACCGACGCGGCGATCAACCCCGGCAACTCCGGCGGACCGCTTCTGAATATGGCGGGCGAGGTTGTGGGCGTAAATGCGGCGATCTTTACCCAGTCGAACGGCTATATGGGGATCGGGTTTGCAATTCCCGCGAACACGGTTGTGAACGTCTACAACCAACTCATCGGGCCGGAACACAAGGTGGTGCGCGGGTCGATTGGGATCTCGTTCCAGCCTGTGATCTCCAACGCTGTTGCAAAGCTATACAACGCGAGCACCGGTGTGTTGGTGAGCCAGGTAACAGCCGGCGGCCCGGCAGACAAGGCCGGCCTGAAACCGAATGATGTGATTGTTTCGGTAGACGGGCAGCCGGTTAAGAACGGCGATGCGCTGGTTGAAAACATTTCGCCGCGCAAACCGGGCTCGACCGCGACGATCGGCTATCTGCGCAATGGGCAGAAGCAGACCGCCACTGTAACCATCGCGGACCGGACGAAAACGGTCGAGGCGATCAACAACGGCAACAACGACAACGGGCCGCAGGGCAGTGGAGAGGCCAACCCCGGGAAGGCCAAGCTGGGGCTGACGGTAACGGACCTGCCGCCGAATGCGCCGTCGGGGTTCCATGGCGTGCTGGTGCAGGCGGTCAAGCCGGGCTCCTTTGCGGATGAACTGCAATCGGGGAACAATCCGGGCATTCAGCCGGGCGAGATCATCGAATCGATCAATCGCAAGCCGATCCACAATAAGGCTGAGTTCGACGGCATCGTGTCGGGCCTGAAATCGGGTGATGACGTGGTGTTCGAAGTAGCATACCCGCGGGCCGGAAAGCAGACGAGCCTGGTAGGGGGGACGCTGCAGTAACAGCACCTTTGTGGACCAATGTGGTGCAGGCCTTTCGAAATCGCGAAAGGCCTGGGCCATTTTCATTGCTTTAACCTGTTTGCCGATATACCCTCTACGAACAAGCGAACGATCCATTCTTTTCCCCGAGGTTTCTCTGCATGCTTCTTCGCTCCTCACGGCTGCTGTCGGTGCCCTGCGCTGGACTGGCGATTTTGATGGCGGCAGCGCCGGCGATCGCGTCCCACTCGCACCACGCGGCGAGCCGCCACAGGCTGTTGGCCCATGGCCGCCACCATGCAAAGGCCCAAGCCGCGCACTGGACGCCGGGGCAGCGCGGGATCGATCCCGACCGCACCCGCGCCATCCAAACCGCGCTGATCAGCCGCAGCTACATGACCGGGGAGCCTACGGGCGAGTGGGACGCGACCACCGAGGCAGCGATGCAGAAGTTCCAGGGTGACAACGGCTGGCAGACCAAGCTGATGCCGGACTCCCGCGCGCTGATCAAGCTGGGTCTGGGTCCGAACGGGGCTGAGGGCTCGGTCGCTTCGGGCAATCCCGTGAACCCGGCGCTCACGCCCGCTACCGGCGCCGATACGCTGGCTTCCGCGCACTCAATCATGAACTAGAGCTGGGCCGTTTGCCTGGCAAGTGCGGTCGTGCGCTTTCGCTCACGAGAACCCAGGTCTCAAACGCGAGCCCGGGGGCACCCGGGTTAGTTACAAAA
>CAXTVG010000241.1:0-1093 GCA_964247505.1 uncultured Acidobacteriaceae bacterium | reverse complement strand
CGCTACCGGCGCCGATACGCTGGCTTCCGCGCACTCCATCATGAACTAACACGCTCCCCTGCTCGCAAAAGCCGCCTTTGGGCGGCTTTTCTGTTAGACGGATTACCAAAGAGCGCTTCCCTTCTCTCTCCCGGCGCAGTATGCTTCGGCTGTTTCCAGGAGGATTCGCGATGAAACTCAACCCTTACCTGATGTTCAACGGGCAGTGCCGGGAGGCGTTCGAGTTTTACCGGCAGTGCTTGGGCGGCGATGTGTTTTCAACGACCTATGGCGAAGCGCCGCACTCCGAAGCGCCGCCGACCGCCATGCCCAACCGCATCCTGCACGCAACTCTCCAGTTCGGGGGGTCGCAGTTGATGGGCTCCGACGCCCCGGCAGACCAGGCGCAGTCGCCGTCCTCGACGCACCTCGCCATCGAAGCAGACAACCCTGAGCACGCGGAAACTTTGTTTCAGGCGCTGGGTAAGGGCGGCCGCGTCACCATGCCTTTGAGCGAAACCTTTTGGGCCTACAAGTTCGGCATGTGCACTGACCAGTTCGGTGTGCCCTGGATGATAAGCGCGGGCAAGCCGATGGACGGGGCCGCGCGCTGATTTCGATTGCGGTCGTGAGCCTTCTGGGGCCGAGCCCTAAAGCTGACGAGGACCCACATTTCAGAATCGAGACGTGGGGCGCCGATGCGAGGCAGGCGGCCGCTAACGCCGTTCCGGCTTGAGCAGCTCGCGGACGGTTTCGCGCTTGCGGATGAGCCGGGCGCGTTTGCCTTCGACGAGCACCTCCGCCGGGCGAGGCCGGGTGTTGTAGTTGGACGAAAGCGAAAGCCCGTACGCGCCCGCGTCGAGGATGGCGAGCAGGTCGTCCTGCGCGAGCGGAGGCAGTTCGCGGTCGCGGGCCAGGAAGTCGCCGCTCTCGCAGACGGGGCCGACCACGTCAACAGTTTCGAGAGTGCCTTGGCGCGCAGGCGCAACCGGCTCAACGGTGTGGTGCGCGCCATAGAGCGAGGGGCGGAGGAGGTCGTTCATGCCGGCGTCGGTGATGACGAAGCGTTTGGCACCGTTGCGCTTGGTGTAGACGACCTCGGTGAGAAGCGCTC
>CAXTVG010000240.1:0-4113 GCA_964247505.1 uncultured Acidobacteriaceae bacterium | reverse complement strand
CACGGCCGGCTTTACCGACCACGTCTTCGGCCTGCGCCATCTGCTCGGCTTCCGCTTCGCGCCGCGCATCCGCGACCTCGCCGACAAACGAATCTACGTGCCGGGCAAAGCCGCCCGGTGGCCGGCGCTCGCACCCTTGATCGGCGGCCCGATTAAACCCAAACTGATTCAGCCGCAGCTCGCCGAGGTGCTGCGGCTGGCCGAGTCCATCCAGCAATGCACCGTCAGCGCCTCGCTGATCCTGCGTAAGCTCGGGTCCTATCCGCGCCAGAACGCGCTCGCCGTCGCCCTGCGGGAATCGGCAGAGTGGAAAGAGCCCTGTTCATGCTGGAGTGGATCAAAAAACCTGCCCTGCGGCGGCGGGTCTCGGCCGGGCTCAACAAAGGCGAGGCGCGGAACTCGCTGGCGCGCGCCGTGTTCTTCAACCGCCTCGGGGAGGTCCGCGACCGCTCCTTTGAAAACCAGCGCCACAGAGCCGGCGGCCTGAACCTGGTCGTCGTCGCCGTCACGCTCTGGAATACCGTCTACCTCGAACGCGCCGCGGAGCAGCTGGCCAAATCGCTAACGCTGGACCCGGCCCACCTCCAGCACGCCTCTTCGCTCGGCTGGGGGAACATCAATCTCACCGGGGACTACACCTGGCACACCCACAAGCGCGTCGCAGCAGGCGGCTTCAGACCCCTCCGGAAACCTTCAGCCGCCTTGTCGCGCCCTTAACGTATGTAATATTCCGTTTCTTGAGGCACCCCCTGCTCCTTCCCGAGAAGGTCGATCACCCTCGCACAACCTCAAGCACTGCACGGATCGCGGCGGGGTCTGCATGACCTTCCACGCTGATCCTTACCTTGTCCGGGAGCTCGATCTGGATCGAACCGCAACTCGGAGCGACTGCCTCTTCCGGCGGCGGCTCGACTGTTCGCGCTCCGCGATGCTGACTGGCAAAAGCTTCATCGCTTGAGCCGTCTCGACTGCGAGCTTGCCCTCGCTATATGAGCGACGCCAGTTGAACACTACGTTCGCGTTCAGCCCATGAGCACGATCCACTCGTGCAACGCTTGCACCCGGCTCCAACCCCTGCTCCACAATCAGCCGCTTCTCAGCAACGGAACGTCGCTTCCGTACCTGCCGGACCAACCCTTCAGGATTTTCCATCAACTCATCGTCAAACCAACATCGACCCACGAGCCAGATGGGAAGATCACACGCTTACGTTCGCGCGTGAAATCCTGCGCGAGCGGGTGAAAGCCGGCATGGCTCACGCCCGCTCCAAAGGCATCGTCCTGGGAAGGCCTCCATCGGCATCCAGGAAGGCGGCTGAAGTGCGGCGGCTTTACAAGAAAGAAGAGCTGACGAAGTCCGAGATCGCAAGGTGGCTGGGGATCGGACGCACCTCCGTCCGGCGCCTGATTGACGGATCTTAATACTGTTGGTGCATTAGGGTCCGATGGGCTCCCTCTCGAAGGCGTTTGTTAATCGCTTTCCGAGAAAAAACCAGCCCTTTGGCCCGTTGACGGCTTTCGCTGCGGTCGAGAGCTTCCCGCACTTCCCACACCTTACTTTCATCCTCAAGGACCGACTCACGTCCATGCTGCAATATTTGATCGATCGCTTCCACGATTATCAAAAGGTCTGCCCTCAAATTCATGCCCCAAAGGTCGTGGCGGCGGTCCATGAATACGGCCGGACCGTCGCAATCCTCGGGAGGGCAGTTCCCGTAGCCTGCCAGATAGGTTGGATAGTGCTTGCCTGCTTCCGGCTCCGCCCGCTCCTCCAACCTGATCTCGTGCTCCCACGGAATGTTCAGGTCGTACTCATAGGTGAAACGCGCTCCCTTGCGGAGCTGAAGCTTGGCCAGCGTCACGCTCGGCGAGGCCGCCGAAAGCTCCCAAGAGCCATATCGCTCCGCGCGAAGACGGAACTCGAGCAGATGAGTGCCTTCCCATCCCATCGCCACCTGGATGGCTCCATGCAACTCGCGGAGCGTGCAGGTCGACGGCACAAGAATCCGCCGCCAGACCATCGGACTAACCTTGAGCAGCCAAATTTTGAGCTGCAACAGAGACGCCGTGTCGCCAGCCGCGAGGCCGCTGACCTCTTTCCCCTGAGCTGACCGGTCACTGCTCATGCCGACAGCTTATCGGGTCTCCATAGCCGCCGCCCACACTTCCTTACGCTCCCCTTATCCGTCTGAACCGCTAGTTTTCAGCACAAGCGCCTGTTTTGCAGGAACGCGTCTGGCGGCGCGGATTGTTTTGCTTACGGCTAGTGCCGGGGCCGCCATGTGGTCCCGCAGCGCGCGTTCTTTTTCCTGCTCCCTGCCGTGCATCAGCAGGTCGTTGGCGTCGGCCAGGTGGGCGGTCATCAGGCGCGACGCAAGGGCGGCATCGCGCTGTTCAATGGCAGCCAGAATCGGTTTGTGAAACGCAACCGTGTGCTCCAAGTCGACCAGTTGCGAGGTCACCATGATCATGTTCAGCATCGCGCGATGAATGGTGTGGAAGAGGCGCCCCGTCAGGCGGTTGCCAGAGGCTTCAAAGATGGCGCGATGAAAAAGAAGGTCGGAGGCGACCAGCTTCACTCGGTGGCGTTCACTGTGCTCGAGGTCCGTAATGGACTGGCGCAGCCGCGCGATGTCGTCGGCGTTGGCGCGTTCGGCCGCCGTGGCCGCCAGGGCGGGCTCCATCATCAAGCGCAGCTCGGTCAGCTCCTGCACCGAGGTGTCGTCGAGCAAAAACAGGAACTCCATGGGCACGGCGAGAACCGAGGACGCATCGCGGTTCAGGTAACTTCCGTCGCCGACCTTTTGTGTGATCACTCCCATGATCTCCAGCACCTTGAGCGCCTGCCGCAGCGAGGAGCGAGCCACCTGGAAGTGCGTCGCGAGCTCTCGCTCGGAGGGCAGCCTGGCCCCGGGCGTAAGAACGCCGTCACCGAGCATCTGCTGAAAGCGGAGGATGAGCAACTGCGTCACGTCCTCCTTGTTGTTGAGGACGTGCGTCGAGGCGCCGGCCGGCACAATACGTCGAGCCTTCATTCCCTATGGTGCTGCGGCGGTTCGCCAAAGTCAAAGCAATTCCCTGAACAGTTCCGACTTCAGAGATCACACCTATTGTTTCCTCGGTAAGCGACCCAGAAAACCTTCAGGCAGGATAGATTTTCATTAAATACACCCTTTTGTCGACAAAAAGCTGGCCAGAAAAATGTGATTGACAAAAACATTCTAAAGGTACTACCTTTGGCGCGTTTCTGAATGCTGTGCGGCGCGGACGCAAGTACGGCGAGGAGAGCGATGAAAAACCCTAAATTGACTCAAGCGGTGCGGCTGTCTGTTCTTGCCATGCTCGCGGCGTCTCCCGTTCAGTGGGCCATGGCGCAGGTGGAGCAGGGTCGCTTCGTGGGGCGCATTACGGACGCGCAGGATTCGGTGATCGTGGGCGCCACCGTCAAGGTGACGAACACAGGAACCAACATCGTGCAGACGGCGATCACGGATTCGAGCGGCGATTTTGTCGTGACCCCCGTCGAGGCAGGTGCGTACACGTTGAGCGTCACCTCCGCCGGGTTCCTAACGACCACGACGTCGACGATCGAGGTGCAGGTGGGCCAGATTGTGCGCGAAGACTTGAAGCTGCGCGTGGGTTCGTCGGCGGTGAGCGTCCAGGTGACGACCGCGACGCCGCTGCTCACGACCGATTCCGCGACGGTCGGGCAGGTCATCACCAACCGGCAGCTTACGGAGTTGCCGCTGAACGGGCGCGGCTTTTACCGGCTCGCCGAACTTACGCCAGGCGCTGCGCTGTTGGCGCCGACGGGCAACTCGCTCGCGATCCGGCCGGAAGTCGTCAACGGCAATGTCATCAGCGGGATTCGCGGCAGCGCGACCTCATTCCTGCTCGATGGCGTGGATGTGAGCGAACAGCACCAGGGCGGTACGTTTATTCAGACCTCGATTGATGCGTTACAGGAGTTCTCAGTGCAGCAGAGCCCCTACTCGGCGGAGTACAACCGGGGCGGCGCATTCTTCAACGCGACCACCAAGAGCGGAACCAACCAGTTTCACGGCGGCGTGTTCGAGTTCATTCGCAATGACAAGCTGGACGCGCGCAACTTCTT
>CAXTVG010000239.1:0-4128 GCA_964247505.1 uncultured Acidobacteriaceae bacterium | reverse complement strand
CGCTGGGCATGCCGATGCCGGTGACGTTCTCCGCGCCCAGCGCTTCGACCGCGATGGCGGCGACCAGGGCGGAGTCGATGCCGCCGCTCAGTCCTACCAGAACTTTGCTGAAGCCGCACTTGCGGACGTAGTCGCGGAGGCCCATGGCGAGGGCCTGGTAAACCAGCGCGTCCTCATCTTCGAGGGCTGGGCGCAGGTCCCCGGTTTGCGTTTTTGTGTCGAAAAAGATGAGGTCTTCCGTGCACGAAAACGCGCGCGCAGCGACATTTCCGGTGCTGTTTAAGGCCAGCGAAGTGCCGTCAAACAGCAAGCTGTCATTGCCGCCTGCCTGATTGGTCATAACAACCGGCACCCGGTAGCGGCCGGCGATGGCTGAGAGCATCTGCTCGCGGGTGGCGCGCTTGCCTCGCCAAAAGGGCGAGGCGGAGATGTTGAGGATGAGCGACGGGGTCGCGCCGGAAGCGCTGGGGCGCATGAGCTCTTCGATCGGATCGACCTGGTAGCGGCGGGTTTCCCAAAAGCTTTTATCGTTCCAGGCGTCCTCGCAAATGGTGAGGGCGACGCGCTCGCCGGCGATCTCGCAGATGCTTTGCGAGGGGGCGGGGGCGAAGTAGCGCTGCTCGTCGAAGACGTCGTAGAACGGGAGCAGGCGCTTGCTTTGGGTGAAGACGATGCGGCCGTGTTCAAGCACGGCGGCGGAGTTATAGACACACTTGCCGGAGGAGCGCGGGGCCTGGGAGGGGTAGCCGCAGATGATTGCCAGGTTCAGGTTGGCGGTTTCGCGCGCGAGTTCCTCGACGCATTCTTGGGCGCGCTCGATGAAAGATGGTTTTTCGAGGTGGGCGGCGGGGGGGGAGCCGCAGTTGGAGAGCTCGGGGAAGATGGCGAGGTTCGCGCCCGCTTCTGCCGCTCGTTTCGAGTATGCGAGCATGACGCGGAGGTTGCCGGAGAAATCGCCGACCGTGGGATTGATCTGGGCTAGCGCGATCTTCACTGTTTCAGTTTAGCGGGTCAGACAGTTCGGTCCTGAGCTTTCGCTCAGGAAGACCCACGTCTCAGAATCGAGACATGGGGCACCCGTGTTTGTTTTTGTCCCGAAGGCAAGACATGGGTCAGCCGTGTTGGTTCAGTATCAAGTGTGAGGTGTGGGGCACCCTGTTGATCTGTTTCAGAATTGAAGGCCCGTCGAAGCGTCAACGGCCGCCGGGTTGGCCGGGGAGGACGAGTTCGTCCTGTTCGAGGAACTGGCACAGGATTTCATCGTTCGACGCGCGCATTTCGTCGAGGGTGCCGAAGAAGCGGGCGGTGCCTTCGTGGAGGAAGAGGACGCGGTCGGCGAGGCGCTGGGCGAAGCGCATGTCGTGGGTGACGACGATGCTGGTGAGTTTGAGCTGGTGCTTGAGCTTCTGGATCAGGTCGCCCATGCGGCGGGCGATGAGCGGGTCGACCATGGTGGTGGGCTCGTCGTAGAGGATGGCCTGGGGCTGGGCGGCGAGCGCGCGGGCGATGGCGACGGAGCGCTTCATGCCGGTCGAGAGCAGGGACGGCAGCTCTTCGGCGGTAGACGGGGGGACGCCGACCATTTCGAGCAGGCCGGAGACGATCTGCTGGATCTGGTCTTCGTCGAGCTGCTGGTTGTCGCGCAGGGGGAAGGCGACGTTTTCGCGGACGGAGATCGAGTCGAAGAGCGCGCCATTTTGAAAGACCATGGTGAGCTTTTTGCGCACCTCCTGCATTCGGTCTTCGTTGAACTGGGTGATGTCCTCGCCCGCGACCAGGATGCGGCCGGAGTCGGGCTTGTAAAAGCCCATGAGCTGCTGGAGCGAGACGGATTTGCCCACGCCGGAGCGGCCCAGGATGCACATGGTTTCGCCGGGGTTGACGAAAAAGTTGACGTCCTTGAGCACGACGAAATCGCCGAAGGATTTGGACACGTGTTCGAATGCGATGTAGGGCTGCTCGTTCGGTTTTTCGGCTTCGTGGGTTTCTTCGCGGATTTCCTCGTCGGAGGGGACGGGCTCCTCGACCAGGCGCTCGATGTACTCGTAGCCCTGGGGTAGGTTTTCGAGGTCGGCTTTTTGTTCCTGTTCCTGCTCTTCGGGCTGGTCGGTTTGGTCGGGCATTTCTCTAGACTACCGAGCGCCCGCCTTAATGTTGGCTATTTCGACGTCGTGCACAGCCTGCTTCGCGTGAAAATCCTTCTGAGCATTCTGAATCCGGTCAATGGAGTCCTGCATGCGATCAAGGCGGCGATCAATACCGTCCATACGCTTATTGAAGCCTTGATTGGTGATGAAGAACGTAATCAGGCTCGTCACAATCCCCAAAAAGGCGATTGCCGACGGGATTGCCATTGCGAGATAGAGCTGCGCATTCGACATGGTTTGAATTTACGCCCAGCCCGCGCTGGACGCCAAGCACTCCCGTTACTAAAGATTCCTCGGCTGTTCGGCGGCGGAAATTAGCAAGGCGTAATCCTCGGGGGTGTTCAGGTTGGTGAACCAGCGGTGGGTTCCCTGCCAGCCGTGGAGCGGCGCGAGGGCTTCGACGCGGAATGTGTGGAAACGCGAGGGTGGGACGAGGGCTTGGAGGACACGCATGACTTTGCGGTCGCCTTGGTCGAGAGCGCGGGCGATGCCGGGGGCGAGCTGGGAGCCGTAGACGGCGCAGAGCGGTTGGGGGCGGCCCTGGGCGAAGGGGATGGTCGCGAGGGCGCCGGTATTTTCGGCGCGGGTCCAGAGGGTTTGGAGAAAGGCGGCGGGAAGCAGCGGCAGGTCGACGGGGAGGAACAGGGCGGGCTGGTCCGAGAGCGTTCGGAGGGCGGCTTCGATGCCGCCGAGGGGGCCGGATTCGGGGTAGTTGTCCTGGATCAGCGGTGCGCTCGCTGTTTGCTCGCCGCGCAGGCCGGCGATGGCGGGGTCGAAGCCGGCGCTGCGCAGGGTGGAGAGGGCGTGCTCGACCAGCGGCGCGCCCCGGAACGGGAGCTGGGCTTTGTCGCGGCCCATGCGGCTGCTTTGGCCGCCGGCGAGCACGAAGGCTTTCAATTTCAGGCGCTGGCTCCGAGCGACTCAAAGAAGGTGATGATGGTCTCGATGCCGCGGTGGAAGTTGGCGATCGAGAACTTTTCGTTGGGGGCGTGGAGGCCGTCGTCTGGCAGGCCGAAGCCCATCATGACGGTGGGGATGCGGAGGTTGCGCTCGAAGTCGCCGACGACCGGAATGGACCCGCCGCCGCGGACAAAGACCGGCTCGGTGCCCCAGACCTGCTGGAGCGCGGCGGAAGCGGCGCGGATGTAAGCGTTTGCAGTGCCGACCAGGACGGCCTCGCCCGAGTGGATGAGCCGGACTTCGACGGTGACCCCTTTGGGGGCGAGCAACTCGACGTACTGCTTGAAGCGCGCGAAGGTTGCGCCGGGCTGCATGGGCGGGACGAGGCGCATGGAGATTTTCGCGGTGGCCTTCGCGGGTATTACAGTTTTCGCGCCCGCACCGGTAAAGCCGCCGGGCATGCCGTGGACCTCAAGCGTGGGCCGGGCCCAGGTGCGCTCCTGGACGGAGTAGCCGGGCTCGCCGACCAGCGCGGGAGCACCGATTTCGTCGCGCAGATAGGCGGCCTCGTCGAAGGGCAGGCGCTTCCAGGCGGCGAGCTCGTCGGCGGAGGGCGGTTCGATGCCGTCGTAGATGCCGGGGATGAGGATGCGGCCGTTTTCATCCTTGAGCTTCGCGATGATCTGGGCGAGGGCGATGAAAGGGTTGGGGGCGGCACCGCCATACATGCCGGAGTGGAGGTCGGCGCGGGCGCCCCGGACTTCGACCTCGGTGTAGATCATGCCGCGCAGGCCCACGCAGAGGGTTGGCAGCTCGGGGGCGAACATTTCAGTGTCGGAGACGAGCGCGAAGTCGGCCTGGAGACGTTCGGGGTGTTCGCGGATAAAAGCCGCGATGGACTCGCCGCCGACCTCTTCTTCGCCCTCGAGCAGGACGCGAACGTTGAGCGGCAGCTTGCCTTGATGCGCGGCGAAGAGGGATTCGAGCGCCTTGAGGTGCATGTACATCTGGCCCTTGTCGTCGACCGCTCCGCGGGCGTAGAGGTTGCCCTGGCGCTCGGCGGGTTCGAAGGGCGGGGTGG
>CAXTVG010000238.1:0-4132 GCA_964247505.1 uncultured Acidobacteriaceae bacterium | reverse complement strand
GCCCGGCTTTCGCCGGGCCCTCGTTTTGCGCGAAGCGCAGCTAGCCCCACCGCAGGTGGTTACTCCGAGGCTGCCAGCTCTTCGGCCTCGCCCTCTTGCCGCATGATCTCGAGCTCGCGCTCTTCCGCCTCATGCTGCGCCTGGACCTCCTGCTGCACGCGCTCCGCCGCTTCCTCGAGCTCGGGGGAGAGCTGGATGTTGCGGTAGTACTCCATGCCCGTGCCCGCGGGGATCAAGCGGCCCACGATGACGTTTTCCTTCAAGCCCCGCAGGTTGTCGACCGCGCCGTTGATCGATGCCTCGGTCAGCACGCGCGTGGTCTCCTGGAAGCTCGCCGCCGAGATAAAGCTGTCGGTCGAGAGCGACGCCTTGGTGATGCCCAGCAGCAGCGGCTTGCCCGTCGCCGGACGGCCGCTTTCGTTCAGCACCCGCTCGTTTTCCAGGCGGAAGCGGAACCGGTCCACCTGCTGCTCCAGCAGGAAGTTCGAGTCACCCACCTCGTCGATCTTGACCCAGCGCAGCATCTGCCGGACGATGGTCTCGATGTGCTTGTCCGAGATCGTGACGCCCTGCAAGCGGTACACTTCCTGGATTTCGTTTACCAGGAACGCCTGCAGCGCATTCTCGCCCAGCACCGCGAGGATGTCGTGCGGGTTCAGCGGTCCATCCATCAGCGGGTCGCCCGCGCGCAGTTTTTCACCCTCCTGCACGTTGACGTGGACGCCGCGCGGCACCGAGTACTCCTTCTCCTCGCCCGTGTCCGCCGTGACGTAGATCTTGCGCTGGCCCTTGGCCACTTCGCCAAACCGGACCGTGCCCTCGATCTCCGAGATGATGGCCGTTTCGCGCGGCTTGCGGGCTTCGAACAGCTCCACCACCCGCGGCAAACCGCCGGTGATGTCCTTGGTGCGGGTGGTTTCGCGCGGGATCTTCGCCAGGATGTCGCCCGGGAAAACCTCCTCGCCGTCCTGCACCATCAGGTGAGCGCGGCTCGGCATCAGGTAGCGCTTGTCCTTCATGCCTTCGGCCTTGATCAGGATCGCGGGCTGGCGCTTTTCATCCGGCGCGTCCGCGACCACGAGCCGCGAAAGCCCCGTGACCTCGTCCACTTCGTCGTTCAGCGTGATGCCCTCCTGCAAGTCCTTGAACTGGACTGTTCCGCCGACCTCCGTCAGGATCGCGAAGGTGTACGGATCCCACTCGGCAAGCTCCTGCCCGAGCTGGACCTGCTGGCCTTCGATGACCTTGAGCTTCGCGCCGTAGACGATCTGGTAGCGCTCCTTCTCGCGGCCGCGGTCGTCGATAATCGCGACCGAACCCGAGCGGTTCATGGCCACGGTGTCGCCCGACTTCGACTTGACCGAAACCACGTTGATGAACCGGACCGTGCCAATGTTCTTCGCGTCCAGCTTCGACTGCTCGTTCACGCGCGAAGCCGTGCCGCCGATGTGGAAGGTCCGCATCGTCAGCTGCGTGCCCGGCTCGCCGATGGACTGCGCGGCGATGACGCCCACAGCCTCGCCCAGCTCGACCATGCGCCCCGAGGCCAGGTTGCGCCCGTAGCAGTTGATGCACACGCCGCGCTTGGACTCGCAGGTGAGCACCGAGCGAATCTTCACGCGCTCGATCCCCGAAGCCTGGATCGCCGACGCCAGGTCCTCCGAGATCTCCTGGTTCACCTCGACGATCGCATTGCCCTCAAAGTCCTTAATGCGCTCGAGCGAAACGCGCCCGATGATACGGTCGCGCAGCGGCTCGATGATCTCGCCGGACTCGATGATCGGCATCACGTAAATACCGTCGGAAGTCCCGCAGTCAAGCTCGGAAACGATCACGTCCTGCGCCACATCCACCAGGCGGCGGGTCAGGTAGCCTGAGTCCGCGGTCTTGAGCGCCGTGTCGGCCAGGCCCTTGCGCGCGCCGTGGGTCGAGATGAAGTACTGCAGCACCGTCAAGCCTTCACGGAAGTTCGCCGTGATGGGCGTTTCGATGATCTCGCCCGAAGGCTTGGCCATCAACCCGCGCATGCCCGAAAGCTGGCGAATCTGCTGCTTCGAACCGCGGGCGCCGGAGTCGGCCATGACGTAGATCGGGTTCATGGCGCCGGCCTTGTCCGCGTTCTTCATGTTGTCGAACATCTCATCGGCGACCTTTTCCGTCACCGACGACCACAGCTGAATCACCTTGTTATTGCGCTCGCCGTTGGTGATCGCGCCGTCGAGGTACTGCTGCGTGACCGCGACAACCTGCTGCTCGGCCTCGCGCACCACCGGGTACTTCGAATCCGGGATGACCATGTCGTCCAGGCCCACCGAAAGCCCCGACCGTGTCGCGTACTGGAACCCGAGGTCCTTGATGCGGTCCAGCATCTTGACCGTGGTTTCCAGGCCCAGGTTCAGGTAGCAGTAGTTCACCAGCTGCCCAATGCCCTTCTTCTTGAGCAGGCCGTTGATGTACGGCATCCCGTCGGCAAGAGCGTCGTTCAGGATCGAGCGGCCCACGGTGGTCGAAATGTACTGCCGGTCATACTGCACGGGCTCCGTGTGGGTCAGGTCCTGGTCGTCGTAGGCGGTCGTCAGGTCGAGCACGCGGCCCGTGTAGCGCAGGCGGATCGGGGTCAGGGTTTCGACCTCCTTGGCCTCCAGCGCCATCAGCACCTCGTCCGTATTCGCGAACACGCGGCCTTCGCCACGCGTTCCCTTGCCGGCTTTCGTCAGGTAATACAGGCCCAGCACCATGTCCTGCGTCGGGACCGTAATTGGCTGCCCTGAAGCGGGCGACAGGATGTTGTGCGAGGCGAGCATCAACACGCTCGCCTCGACCTGCGCCTCAGGCGACAGCGGAATGTGGACGGCCATCTGGTCGCCGTCAAAGTCTGCGTTGAACGCCGTGCAGACCAGCGGGTGAATCTTGATCGCCTTACCCTCGACCAGCACCGGCTCAAACGCCTGAATACCCAGGCGGTGGAGCGTAGGGGCGCGGTTCAACAGCACCGGATGGTCCTTGATGACCTCCTCAAGAATGTCCCAAACCACCGGCTCCTGCAGCTCCACCATCTCCTTGGCCTGCTTGATGGTGGTGCAGTGCCCGGTCTGCTCCAAACGGTGATAGATAAACGGCTTAAACAGCTCGAGCGCCATCTTCTTCGGCAGCCCGCACTGGTGCAGCTTCAGCTCCGGGCCAACAACAATTACAGACCGGCCGGAGTAGTCCACTCTCTTGCCCAGCAGGTTCTGGCGGAAGCGCCCCTGCTTGCCCTTGAGCGTGTCGGACAGCGACTTGAGCGGACGGTTGTTCGCGCCGCGCAGCACGCGTCCGCGGCGGCCGTTGTCGAACAGCGCGTCCACAGCCTCCTGGAGCATGCGCTTTTCGTTGCGCACAATCACCTCAGGCGCATGGAGGTCCATGAGCTTCTTGAGGCGGTTGTTGCGGTTGATCACGCGCCGGTACAGGTCGTTCAGGTCGGAGGTCGCGAACCGTCCGCCATCGAGCGGGACCAACGGGCGCAGCTCGGGCGGGATCACCGGGATCACGTCCAGGATCATCCACTGCGGCTTGTTGCCCGACTTGCGGAACGCCTCGACTACCTTGAGCCGCTTCGAATACTTGAGCCGCTTCTGGAGCGAGGTTTCGGTCTTCATGCGCTCGCGCAGTTCGATCGAAAGCTCCTGGATTTCGACGCGCTTGAGCAGTTCCTTAATCGCTTCCGCGCCCATCATGCCCTTGAAGCCGCTCGGGCGGTACTGGGTGTCGAGCTCGCGGAACTTGGTCTCGTCCTTGATGATCTCGCGCTCTTTCACGGGCGCGTCGCCGGGGTCGACCACGACGTAGCTCTCGAAGTACAGCACCGCTTCGAGGTCGCGCAGGGAGATATCGAGCAGGTGGCCGATGCGCGATGGCAAGCCCTTGAAAAACCACACATGCGAGCACGGCGAAGCCAGCTCAATGTGGCCGAGCCGCTCACGCCGGACTTTCGAGAGGGTGACTTCCACGCCGCACTTGTCGCAGATCACGCCGCGGTGCTTCATGCGCTTGTACTTGCCGCACAAGCACTCCCAGTCGGTCACGGGGCCGAAGATGCGCGCGCAAAACAGGCCGTCGCGCTCCGGCTTAAAGGTGCGGTAGTTGATGG
>CAXTVG010000237.1:0-4133 GCA_964247505.1 uncultured Acidobacteriaceae bacterium | reverse complement strand
GTTTTAAGGGTGCGTTTTGAGGTGCAAAATGGGCGCTTTTTGGTGGGAAAAAGGGTGTTTTTGGGCGGGTTCAGCAGCGGGCGCGGATGGTAAACGGTTGGGCGGGAATGGTGCGCCGGGTTTTGCGAGCCGTTCGCTCGGTCGCGGGTACGGATGGGGGAGGAGGCGGAACGGTTTGTGACGCCGGTACCGCCTCGAAGATGGGAGAGCGTGGGAAACTCGATGCGGCTCCATCGGGAATGGCGGAAGTTTTCCGGCATGCGAAACGGGACAACAAGGGCGCAAATTTTTTTCTTTTCAGGTGCGCTGAGTTCGGCTTAGGATGTTTTGCAGTTTGGAAACGTTCCCAGTCCGGGACGCTTCGGAGCGAATCTTCTAGGAAACGGAAGCCCCGCCGATGAGATTATTTGTCGCACCCTGTCCGCCCGCACTTGTAAGCCGGCTCGTGATGGCTTGCCTTCTGACCGCCGCTCCCCTGGCGCACGCCCAGGAGTATCGCGGTACGTTCTCGGGAAAAGTCACCGATCCACGGGGCAATCTCATCAACAAAGCCCACATCACCGCGACGAGCCCGGAGCAGACGTACACCGCGGTCACGGACGGACGCGGAGTTTTCACGATTCCGTTTGTGCAGCCCGGCACCTATCAGTTGACGGCGGAGGCACCGGGCTTTGAAAAGGTGGTGCACCCCAGCATCATCGTGGACGTTTCCGCGAAGCTGAACGTGGACTTTTCGATGCCGGTGGGCGCGGTGAATGAGACCGTGAGCGTGAATGAAAATGCGCTGCAGCTCAACACCGGGGACGCTTCCGGGGGCACGGTGATGGATCCGGAAAAAATTCAGAATCTGCCGCTCAACGGCCGTCAGGTGTATCAGCTTCTGCAGCTTACGCCAGGGGTGAGGTTTACGGTCACGCAGTTCGGCGCGGGCGGATACTCGGGAACCCGTGGCTGGGATGTGTCGAACGCGTACTCCATCAGCGGGCAGCCGGGCTCGACCAACCAGTTCCTGCTCAACGGCGCGCCCATCTCGATTGAAGGAGGAGGCGGAGCCGGGAGCTGGAATATCTCGCCCTCGATTGACGCGGTGAGCGAGTTCAAGGTGATGACCATTACCTTTGACGCGCAGTATGGCCGCGCAGGGGGCGGCATTGTCAATACGACGATCCGCAATGGGACGCCGCATTTCCACGGCACTTTGTATGACTTTTGGCGGAACTCGGTGCTGGATGCGAATACGTTCCAGCTGAATCAGGAGGGCGTAAGAAAGCCGTACCACAATGAGCACCAGTTCGGCGGCACGATCGGTGGCCCTTTCCTGAAGCACAACGCGTTCTTCTTTTTCAGTTATGAAGGGTATCGCCAGGTGTTGCCGGCGGGCGTGGTCACGACGGTGCCGACGGCGGATCAGTTTCCGGGGGCGGACGGCAGCGTGAACCTGAGCGCGTATCTGGCGGGAACGAGCCGGACGGGCGGTATTTACGATCCGCTGACGACGGCCTGCGCGGTGCCGAGCGGCACGGGGTGCAGCACGTACACGCGAGCGCAGTTCGCGAACAATACGATTCCGGCGTCGCGCATCAGCCCCCAAGGGCTGGCTATCATGAAGCTGTTTCCCGCGCCCAACCGCGCCGGATTCACTAACAACTATGTATTCAACGGCAAGGACCGCTACCGGTATAACATGCCGATCGCGCGCGTGGATTACAACATCACCGACGCGACCAAGTTTTATGGGCTGTTCGCGTGGTGGGGCGGCACCGAATACCGCAACGGCAACGGACTTACCGGCCCGGCGATCCAGGGCAACATCAATAACTACCGGTCCAGCATTGTCCAGGTGCTCGATCTTACGCATACCTTCAGCCCGAAGATTGTCGGCGATATCCGGGGATCGTTCAACCGGTATTACACGCTCGGCCCTGACGGGACCGTGCGCGCCGGTCTGGCAACCTTGACGGCCGGCGATCTTGGGCTGACCATGCCTCAAATACCGACGACAAACAAGGACTATGCGCCGGAAATCGGACTTGGGGATAATCTGCCTGGCGTGATCGGGAACACTGGTGACCCGAACATTTTTGAGACTTACGATCTTGGCCCGTCCCTGACCCAAACCGTCGGCGCGCACACGCTGCACTATGGCGCGGAGTTTGAGTTGTATCACGATATAGCGGGCGGCGTAGGGCAGCCGAACGGCAATTTCAGCTTCAACACAGCTTTTACGCAGCAGAATCCGTTTCAAGGGAACAAGGACGGTTCCGTGGTGGCCGATCTTCTGCTCGGGTATCCAGGCGGCGGCTCGGTGCAGTACAACTTCGCTCCCTACGAATCGTATAAGTACTACGCCGGGTATGTTCAGGATGACTGGAAGGTCAAAAAGAATCTTGTTCTCAACCTGGGTTTGCGGTGGGATTATGAGACCTCGCCGGTGGAGCGGCACAATCGCTTGCTCGCCGGCATTGACCTGAACGCCCCCAATCCGATCTCCGGGATGATCAATTATCCCGCAAATAACACGCTCCCGAACGGGGCGACTATCGTGAATCCTATTAAGGGCGCGGTGCAATATGCGAGCAGCAGCTTAAGCGCTTATTCCAATGACAACGCCCTGTTTCAGCCGAAAGCGGGCTTCACCTGGCAGCCGGCTCCGAATCTTGTGTTCCATGGAGGCTATACCCTCGGCAAGGCCTTCGGGATCGAGCTGGGCGGCGCTTCGGCTTTCAATCAGAATACAAACTATAACTATTCTCCGGATGGCGGCCTGCACCCCTCCGGGAGCTTTAACGCCGGCAACCCTTATCCAAATGGATTCATTACCCCGCCGGGCAGATCGCTGGGGCCGCTGGCATTGGTTGGCACGGGCGTTTTCATCGATCAGCGCGAGCATAAGATTCCACATGTTCAGCAGTGGACGCTGGGATTCCAGACGCAGCTGCCGTTCAGCATGGTGCTGGATATGAATTACCTCGGCGTCCACACGACCAATCTTCGCGATTCGCGCAATCTGAATGGCCTGAGTGCGGCGGATTTTGCGAAGGGGACTGCAGACCCGAACTATCTCGACCAGCAGGTGACGAACCCGTTTTATGGCGTTTTGTCGCCGAATGTGGACCTGGGACAAAACCCTACGATCCAGGCGCGCTATTTGATGGTTCCTTACCCGCAGTACGATGGCAACCTTTACGATTATGATTACGCAACCGGCTTCAGCAACTACAACGCGTTGTTGGCTAAGCTCGAGAAGCGTGTTGCGGGCACGGGCGCATTGGTCAAGGGACTCAGCTTTCTGGGCTCGTTTACCTGGTCGCACCTGAATGATGCGCTGGGTTACTTAAATAATAACGGTGCGGGGCTTGTGGACGCGCAGCCTTACTATGCGGTCGACGGCACGGACCGGGCCTGGGATTTGGCATTCAGCGGTGTCTATGGCCTTCCGATCGGCAGAGGCGGCCTGTATCTGACCAATGCACACGGGGTTCTGGGCGCGGCGGTCAACGACTGGCAGCTGAACTGGATTTTCCAGAATGACGGTGGCCAGCCGGTGGGTTTCCCGAACGGGTCTAACTTCAACTGCAGCGGCGGGAACTATAACATTATCCCGCAGCAACGCACTTACCGGAGTTATCTGAACAATTCGCAGCAGTCCTGCTTCTCCACCTTCCCCGAGTACACGGCGGCGACCAAGCTGCCGATCACGACGCTGGTGCGGACACCGTGGGCGCAGCAGACCGCGCTCGCGCTGCAGAAGTCGTTTCCGATCCGGGAAGGGATGGACCTGAACTTCAAGGGGGAAGCGTTTAACGTAACCAACACTGCGATCTTCGGCGCGCCGAGCACGGGCTCGCCGGAACAGGCGATCTCGCGGAATACGAGCGTGGCGGACCCGAACCAGCCGGGCGCGTGGTCTGGGTACGGCACGATCGGGTCGACGCAGCAGAACTTTCCGCGGCAGATCCAGTTATCGCTGAAGCTGCAGTTCTAACGTGGAAAAGCGGCACAGGCGCGCGGCGATAAGCCGCGCGCTTATGCTTTTTGGGTGGGATATCGAGGGCGGTTGGCACCTTCGCCGACGGGGTTGCTGCACCTGGGGCATGTGCGGACGTTTGCTGTGCGGCGGGGCGGGCGCGGGC
>CAXTVG010000236.1:0-4142 GCA_964247505.1 uncultured Acidobacteriaceae bacterium | reverse complement strand
GAAAAGACTCCTGAGCCGTCGCGGTCGTTCGCGGAGGCGGAGCCGCGCGCGGAGGACGAACTGGACGTTCCCGCGTATTTGCGACGCGGAGGTAACTAGAGGAGCACACTTTTTCTTGCGCGAGCGAAAAGGTTTGCTAGAGTGAGTGCAACACGGAAACACAATCGAGTTCAGGTTTGCCGAGTGTCAATGCCGGTCGCGAACCGTTATTCTCGCGTCTCATTAAGCGAGCGGCAAACCTGGTCCACATTTCTTCCGGCCTCAGCGCCGGTTTTTTGCAGCGGGCGAGCTCCGCGGCGGATTTGAGAGCTTTTTCGATGAAACGTTGGTTGCACCTCCTCACGGTGATTGCTCTTCTTCTGCTGCCGCTCAGCAGTTTTGCCTCGGCCAGCACGCGACGGCACCATGCCCGCGCCGCGCATGTGCAGGAAAGCTCCCGCGCGCGCCGTCACATGGCGTCACTGCAGCACAGCCGCCGCCCCGTGGGCCACCTTCGCTATGCCTCCCTCACGACAACCCGGATGGTGCGCGGGCGCAACGGGCGACTGCGCCGCGTGGTGTTGCGCCGCCATCGCTTTAACGAGGTCTTCACCGCGGACTCCTTCACCGATTCCGACATCGGACAGGGCGATATCACGACGGGCGAAAACCCGGTGGTGCGCCAGGCAGCGATCGACGCGCTCGGCAATATGTACGGAACGGTGGTCGCGATCAACCCGGACAACGGGCGAATCCTGGCCATGGTGAACCAGAAGCTCGCGCTTTCAAGCGGCGCCGAGCCCTGCTCGACAATCAAAATCTCCGTGGCTCTGGCGGCCCTGTCCGAAGGCATCGTGACCAAGGACACACCCGTCAATCTCGGCGGACACTACTCCGTCAATATGACCTACGCGCTGGCCCGCTCCATCAATCCCTATTTTGAGGAGCTTGGCCGCCGGATGGGTTTTGAGAAGGTGCGGCACTACGCCAACCTGTTCGGCCTCGGCGAGCTGGCCGGCTACGACATCGCCAATGAGCAGCTCGGGGTGTACCCATCGCAGCCCCTGCCCGAAGCCAAGGGCGGCGTTGGGCGCATGTGCTCCTTCGGCGAGGGTGTTTCCATGACCCCGCTGCAGTTGGGTGCCATGGTCTCGGCCATTGCCAACGGGGGCACCCTCTACTACCTGCAGCATCCGACCACTGCACAGCAGATCGCTTCTTTTCAGCCCAAAGTGAAGCGAACGCTGAACATTAAAAACCTCATTCCCGAGATCCAGCCCGGTATGGCCGGGGCCGTGGATGCCAGCTACGGCACCGCGCGCTCCCTCCGCGCCTCTTTCAACCAGTTTCCCGTCCTGGGTAAGACCGGGACATGCTCGAATAATGGCACCCGCTTCGGCTGGTTCGCGAGCTACGCGGACACCCAGCAGTACGGGCGCATCGTGACCGTGGTTTTCCTCGAAGGTGGACGCCCCACCTTTGGACCGAAAGCAGCGGAGTTGACCGGCATTTTCTACAAGGACCTGTGGGATCACAGCTACTTCGCTTCCCGCGAGACGAGCGATCTTCCGGTAGCGGGGAACGCTTCGCGCTAGAACCGGCATCCAACCCGAGCAACAGCAGGCGGCCTCTCGATCCACGGAGGCCGCTTCTGTTTGCGCCGGGAGCCTATGAAGATTCTGACTGCAGCAGAAATGCGCGAAACCGACCGCGTGACGATCGCAGAGCATGGGGTCCCCTCCGGCCGGCTCATGACCAATGCGGGCGAAGCAGTCGCGCGCTTTGCCGTGGAGCAGTTCCCCAACGCGCGCTCCATCGTGGTCGTCTGCGGCAAGGGGAACAACGGAGGCGACGGGCTGGTGGCGGCTTGGGCGCTGGCGAGGGCCGGGCGCTCACCCCAGATTCTGCTGCTGGGGCGCGCCGTGGAGCTCAAGGGCGATCCGGCTGCTGTGTTGCAACAGACCAACCCCAGGCCGCCGATCCGGGAAATCCTTATCGAGGCGGATGTCCAGCTGCCCGAGGTCGAAGCCCTGATCGCGGGCGCGGACCTGATTGTGGATGCGATTGTCGGCACGGGCTTTCAGCCACCTTTGCGCGGGTTGACGGCGCTGCTGCGGGACCGGATTGCGGCCCTGTCTACGCCGGTGCTCGCCATCGATCTGCCGTCAGGCTGGGACGCGGACTCCCTCGACTATGAGCAGCCGGGTGCGATGCGCGCCGACGTTGTCGTCACCTTTACCGCGCCCAAGCTCGCGCATGCCTTTGGAAACCTGACCGGGTCGGCGACCAAGCCGATTGTGATCGCGGAGATCGGGTCGCCGGAGAAAGCGATTGTTTCGGAGCAAAAACTGCGCTGGACCGGCTCGGCAAAACGCATCACGGAAGCGCCCCGGCAGGCGGACGACAACAAGGGTAAGCACGGGCATGTGGTCCTGTTTGCGGGCGGCCGCGGCAAAGCGGGGGCACCGTCCATGGCCTCGCTCGCGGCGCTGCGGGCGGGCGCGGGGCTGGTCACGGCTGCTATCCCCGCCTCTATCTTGAACACGGTCGCGCTGATCGCGCCGGAGCTGATGACCGCGCCGCTCCCCGAGGACGCCCAGGGGCAGCTGGACCCTGACTTCTTCGGCGAACAACTCGACGCGCTGCTCAAGAAAAAAACGGTGATCGCTGCCGGTCCGGGGCTGGGCGAGAGCGCGGAGGCAGCGGCTTTGGTACACGCTCTGCTGGAAAAAGCGGAGGTCCCGCTTATCTTCGACGCCGACGCTCTGAATATCCTGGCCAAGGATATGAAGCGGCTCAAGGACCGGCCGCGCCGCGACGTGCGCGTCGTCCTCACGCCGCACCCCGGCGAGATGGCGCGGCTGGCGGGCTTGTCGATCCCGGACGTGCAGAAGGACCGCATCGGCCTCGCGCGGCGTTTTGCAGCCGATTACAACGTTACGCTGGTGCTGAAGGGATGGCGCACGCTGGTGGCTCACCCGGGCGGGACGGTTGCTGTGAATACTACTGGGAACCCGGGCCTTGCGAAAGGCGGCTCGGGCGATATGCTCACCGGGCTGGTCGCCGCTATCGTCGCACAGTATCCGAAGCAGCTGGAAGAAGCGGTCGAGGCGGCGGTGTACCTTCATGGAGTCGCGGCTGATTTTGCAGTGCGCCAGCAGGATGAACATACTTTGCTGGTCACAGACGTTTTAGCGGACCTGTGGCAGGCTTTTCGGTACCGTCCGCGCGACAAAAACGGTTATGTTTGGTGGGAGGGGATGCCGGGATGAGCGACGACGCGGCGCCGCGCAAGCTGGAGTTTACGACGGGGGGCGCGGCCGACACCACTCGCGTAGGGGGAGAGCTTGCGGCCGTGCTGCGGCCGCCCGTACTGCTCATCCTGACCGGAACTTTGGGCGCGGGCAAGACCACTCTGGTCAAGGGCATCGCCGAAGCCCTGGGTGCGGCGGAGCGGGACGAGGTCACAAGCCCAACCTTTACGTTGGTGCACGAGTACGAGGGCGAGCGTGACGGCAAGCCCGTGTACCTGTACCATCTGGACCTGTATCGCCTTGAAAGCGAGCGGCAGGTGGAGGCGCTGGGGATTGATGAGCTGCTGGAGGACGACGCGATCGTGCTGGTGGAGTGGGGAGAGAAGTTCGCGACGATCCGGAGGCGGGCCGCGGGCGAGATCGTGATGGAACCAGCGGGCGGAGACCGGCGGAGGATTTCCGTAACGCTGCGTTGAAGTCTGGGAGTAAAGACGATATCTATGGAAAGTATAAGTGCGCTTCTCGCCATTGGTACGGGTGTCCTAACTGTTTTCAAACTCTACGTCGACCTTCTAGGCGCTCCTGCTCGCCGCAAACGTTCCATTGCTGAAGTCAAAAACCGGATTAGAGTCACAAAGTATTGGTACGCGGCCAGAGTTCAAACCCAAACCTTTAAACCTCACGATGCCGAACGAATTGAAGCTGAACTCTCATATGCTTTTGGCGAATTTGAGCGTACTCGTTTGAGGCGCGGGCGAGGCGACGTCAATTGGTTTCGCAGAGGACTATTATTCTACGAATTAGGAACAGCCGGAGGCCGATTCTTTCGCTCTTGGGCTCTTGGCTACTCCTTACTTATGCCTGTAGGTTTGGGCATTCGAGCATACGTCTTGTGGCGCAGTCCCAGCC
>CAXTVG010000235.1:0-4156 GCA_964247505.1 uncultured Acidobacteriaceae bacterium | reverse complement strand
ATGTAGCCACCGGAAACCCCGGCAAGCTGCGCGACTTCGCCCTAGCCGCGGCCCAAGTTGGCGCGGATTGGAAACTGACCACGCTTCCCGGCCTGGATGGAATCGAAGCGCCGGAGGAAGTGGGCGCGACTTTTGAAGAAAACGCGCGCGCCAAGGCGCTGTACTACGCCCGGTTCGCGCCCGGCGCGCTGGTGCTGGCTGACGATTCCGGCCTTGAAGTAGACGCGCTTGGCGGCGCGCCTGGCGTGTACTCCGCCCGCTATGCCGAGCGGACCGGCTGCATAGCAGGCGACCCGGACACCCGCAATAACAGCTGCCTGCTGGAGGCGTTGGCGCGCGTGCCTGCGCCGCGCACCGCCCGATACCGCTGTGTGCTCGCCGTCGCACAAGACGGCGCTGTCGTGTGCACCTCGGAAGGCACGGTGGAGGGTGAAATACTCGCCGCCCCGCGCGGGAACGAAGGCTTCGGCTACGACCCGCTTTTTTCGCTGCCAAAGCTCGGCAAAACGATGGCCGAAATCGATCGGGAAACCCGTCTTGGCCTCAGCCACCGAGGCGCGGCGCTGCGGGCGCTGCTGCCCCGGCTGGCCGCGCTCGAGTGAACGCTACTGCTTGCCGCCCGGCGTTGCCGCCGAGTCCTCCAAACCGCGATATTTGAGCATCGGCGCGGCATTCGGCTCCGCGCCCAGCCAGGCGCGGTACATCGCGGGCAGGTCCTCGGTGTAGCCGCGCGACAACACCATGCGCCGGAACCGGTCGCCATTGGCGCGGGTCAGTCCGCCGTGGTCTTCGAACCACTGGTAGGCGTCGTCATCCAGCATTTCGCTCCACAGGTAGGCATAGTAGCCGGCCGCATAGCCATTGCCCCAGATGTGCATGAAGTAGCTGGACCGGTAGCGCGGGGGCACCTGCTTGAGCGCGAGGTGTGTGCGCTCAAGCGCCTGCTGCTCGAATGTGTCGGGATCTTGGAGCGGCGCATCGGCGGGGAGCGTGTGCCACTCCATATCCAGGCGCGCGGCGGCTAGGAGTTCGGTAACCGCGTAGCCCTGGTTGAAAGTTCGCGCCCGCTTGATCTTCGCGACCAAGTCGGCGGGCATGGGCGCGCCGGTTTGGTATTGCTTTGCGTAATGGGCAAAAACAGACGGGTACAGGGCCCAGTGCTCGTTGAACTGCGAGGGAAACTCGACGAAATCGCGTGGGACGGAGGTTCCGCTCAGACTGGGATACTCCGTGTCCGCAATCATGCCGTCCAGCGCGTGGCCGAACTCGTGAAACATCGCGGTCACATCGTCAAACGAGATCAGCGCGGGCCGGCCTGGCGCGGGTTTCGTAAAGTTCGCGACGTTATAAACGACCGGCAGCGTCCCGAGCAGCTTCGACTGGCCGACAAACTCGCTCATCCACGCGCCGCCGTTTTTGTTATCGCGCTTCCAGTAATCGCAGTAAAAGAGTGCGAGCGGCTTCCCGTCTGTGTCCGAGACCTCGAACACGCGCACGTCGGGTTCGTAGACGGGGATGTCCTTCCGCTCTTTGAAGCTGATCCCGTACAGCAGGTGTGCCGCGTAGAAAACGCCGTTTTGGAGCACATTATCGATCTCGAAGTAGGGCTTGACTTGCGCTTCGTCCAGGTCGTACTTTTGCTTGCGGACCTGCTCGGCATAGAACTCCCAGTCCCACGGCGCGACCTGAAAGCCGCCGCCCTGGGCGTCGATGACCTTTTGCAGCTCCCCGGCTTCCTCGCGCGCCTTCGCGGTCGCGCCCGGCTCCAGCGCGTCCATAAAGTGGATCGCCGCCGCGGGCGTCTTGGCCATCTGGTCTTCAAGCTTCCAGGCCGCGTAGGTTGGGTAGCCCAGCAGCTTCGCTTTCTCGGCCCGCACCTGCGCCAGCCGCGCGATGGTGGCTCGCGTGTCGTTCTCGCCGCCACGCTCGGCCCGCGTCCAGGAGTCCTCGAACAGAGCCTGCCGCGCAGAACGGTTGCTCATTGAGGCCAGATCGGGCTGCTGCGTCGTGTTCTGGAGCGGCAACACGAAGCCCTCCTGCTTGCGCCCCTTGGCCGCGCCCGCGGCCGCCTGCACCTGCGCCTCGCTCAAGCCAGCGAGCGCGTTCTTGTCAGTCGTTGTATACGCAGCCGCCTTGGTCGCGGCGAGCAACTTGGTTTCAAACGCATTGCCGAGCGTCGACTCTTCCTCGTTCAGTGCTTTCAGTTTGGTTTTGTCGGTATCTTCCAGCTTCGCGCCCGCATGGACGAACCGTTCGTACGTCACTTCGACGAGCCGCAGCTGCTCCGGTTCGAGGTGTAAACCGGCGCGCTCGTCGTAAACAGCCTTGACCCGCGCAAACAGCTTCGGGTTTAGGTAGATCGCATCGGCAAGCGCGGCGCGCTTGGGCGCTTCGGTCTTTTGCACGGCCTGGAGGGTGGGGTTGGTGTTCGCGCCCGTGACGCCGCCGAATACCTGCATCACGCGCCGGAGCAGCGCGCCCGAGCGCTCCATGGCGACGAAGGTGTTGTCGAAGGTAGGCTTGGCCGGGTCGTTCGCGATGGCTGCCATCTCGCGGCGCTGCGCGGCCATGCCCGCTTCGATGGCCGGCTGGTAATCCGCGTCGTGAATGCGGTCGAACGGCGGCGCGTGAAACGGCAGCGTGCTTTCCGCGTAGAACGGGTTGGACGGCCCGAAACCCGCCTGCTGCGCCTGCCCGCCTATGCTGCCCACTGTAAGCGCTCCTGCCGCCATCCACACCCCCGCCCATTGCATTCGCATTCCCAGATTGTACGGTGGTCACAGCCGAATGGCTCGCAATCCTTGACGCCCCCGCGATGCCCACGAATAATGAAGAGTTGGCCGCCAATTCGTGGCCCGTCTCAGGCACAAGGAGCCCATGGCGACTACCGTTACCCAACCCGTTTCCGGCCCTCCCTCGGGCGCTCGCAAAGGCACGCGCAACCGCGGTGTACAACCGCTGCGTGCGGGCCAGGGCCACTCATTTCTGCTGCGCCGCCTGCACTCGCTCACCGGCATCGTGCCCATCGGCGCATTCCTAATCGAGCACCTGGTCTCAAACTACGAAGCCCTGAAAGGCCCCGCCGCCTACGCTGCCCAGGTCAAGTGGCTCAATGCCCTGCCCTTTGTGCGCGTGCTGGAGTGGGTGTTCATCTTTCTGCCGTTGCTTTACCACTCACTTTACGGGATGTACATCTGGCTGCGCGGCAAGTCCAACGTGGTGTATTACCCGTGGGCCGGCAACTGGCTTTACACGCTGCAGCGTTGGTCGGGGGGCATTGCGCTTGCTTACCTCATCCAGCACGTGTACCGGCAGCGGTTTGCGGGCGTGAGCCTGCCCGACCACCCCGGCGCGGCCTTCCACAAGGTGCAGATGGAGCTGCTGCACCCCTGGATGTTTGCGATCTACGCCATCGCCATGGTTGCGACCTGCTACCACTTTGCCTACGGCGTGTGGCTGTTTTGCGCGAAGTGGGGCATTACCTCCGGCGACCGCGCCCGGCGCGGCTTTGCTTACGTGTGCACCGCGGGGGGGCTGGCTTTGTGCGCAATCGGCCTGGCAAGCATGTGGGCTTTTGTTGAGCCGAAATACCGCAATGCACCTTCTGACCTTACGCCGGCTCAAATCACTGAGGGCACGCAAGCCCCCGCTCCTATTGGCATTGGGCACACACGAGACTAACTATGGCTGCAACACCCAGAATTATCGTCGTCGGCGGGGGCCTCGCAGGCCTGTCCGCTGTAATTAAAATCGCCGAAGCAGGCGGCAAAGTCGACCTGTTTTCGATCGTTCCGGTCAAGCGCTCGCACTCGGTCTGCGCGCAGGGCGGCATCAATGCAGCCAAAAACCTGAAAGGCGAGGGCGACACCACCGACGCCCATTTCGACGACACCATCTACGGCGGCGATTTTCTCGCCAACCAGACTCCCGTGAAGGGCATGTGTGAGGCCGCCCCAGCGATCATCGACCTGCTCGACCGCATGGGCGTACCGTTTAACCGCACTCCTGAGGGGCTGCTCGACTTTCGGCGGTTCGGCGGGACGCTGTATCACCGGACTGCCTTCGCGGGAGCCACGACAGGTCAGCAACTGCTGTATGCGCTCGACGAGCAGGTGCGCCGCCACGAGTCGGAGGGCAAGGTCTCGAAGTACGAGGG
>CAXTVG010000234.1:0-4166 GCA_964247505.1 uncultured Acidobacteriaceae bacterium | reverse complement strand
TGCCTACGTTGAACTGGTTAACCCGCGACCAAGACCTTAAAACCACCCAGGGGGTCCCCTACCGCCTCCTCCAGGAAGTCCCCGAACTCAGCTACGGCGACCGCGCCGCCGGCAACATGCTCATCCAGGGCGACAACCTCGAAGCCCTCAAAGCCCTCCTCCCCTTCTACGCCGGCCAGGTCAAGTGCATCTTCATCGACCCGCCCTACAACACCCCTTCCCAAAAAAAGTGTCGTATGCGCCGGTACTGGCCTTATTGAGTCACGCGATCCTCAACGAGCTTACGAATCGCCTGCTTCCACTCCGGCGCTCGCTGCGCTTCACGAACACCGCTGCACGCTTCTAGAAGAGTGCGCACGTGCTGCACGTCAATAGGCGACTGCTCCAAAACGAACCTGAAGAAGACGATGAAGTCTTGCAAGGTGAGCGGAACGATGTCGAGCTGCAACTCGTTGTCTTCACCGTCGTACCAGCTTCCCCTCCGGAAGGTCTCGGCCGTGTTTGTGTCGATGCGGTTCGCAAGGAACAGTCCATAAACACGCTTTCCAGAACTGCCTTTGTGGTACAGAGCCAAATCGGCAACATGCCTACGGACAGGTTCGCCTTCTGCCGCTTCCTGACGTGAGCTTTCGGTCAGGGTAACTTCGACAGCCAATACGAATTTAGCGAACTCAAGCACCAGATCCGCTCCGTTCCCAGGCGCGGTCGAAACAGGTAGAAAGTCTTGGTCCACCTTGAATCGGCGGGCGGCATAGGGCGGTATTGTCAGGCTGTCCATCGCAAGGAAAGCTCGCCAGAGCGCCCATTCGAAATACGCTGGCGCTTCAGCCTGCGGGATGCTGATCTCTTGCCCGTTCGGAAGCGTTTTGCGCTTTCGGCGGGTGCTCAGCAGTTCCATGTAGCCGGCGATCTCCTCCCACTCAGTCGCCTGCCGATCTGCATACTCTTCTTCGTTCCGCTGGAACAGGAGCTCTTCCGCCTGGTGCCTCAAAATAGCAACGTCAGGCGCCGTCGCCGTGGGCCGCTGCCCGATATCGAACGCTATCTTCCGCTCCCTCAAGAGCCGGATGAGGTCTTCCAAAACCAACATCGCCTCGTCGCGGTTGTCGGTGGGAAGCGCGGCACCGTTGCATAGCCGTCTCAGGTAGTCGACATCCGTACCGGGAACAGCCAGGTCGGCTACGAGGCGTTCGCTCAACACGCGTTTTCCCGGAACCAGCGTAATACCACGTCCTTTCGTCTGTACAAGCCCGGTGGCCTTGAGGTAACGGAAATTGGTATCGGCGTAGTCATTGAAGGTGCCGAGCACGTATTTGTGCTCTTTTACGGCAGCTTCGTATTCACCACGGTCGAACGCGCGCTTGTTCCGGGCAGCGCCTCGCGCTTCCCGCAGAGAAAGAATCCGTTCCACAATAGCGGTTACGCCCTCTTGGGGCGTGCTAAGTTGTACGATCAGCGCCATCTCGGTAAAACCGAGTCGGGAACTATGCCCCCTGCGCTCCATCTCCAGCATGAGCGCCAACGTATGCCGAAGCGGCGAAAACGACGGGAACTTGTAAGCTGTCTCGGTCGGAGATGGTATGAAATAAGCAGCCAAGGACCGGAGAAAACACTCCTGCATTCCCGGAACAGTTTCGGCTTCGATCAGGCGCTTGCCATTATCTGTAATACCGTCTTTTTGCCCGATCTGGTCTTGTGCAGCCGGCGACGTCGCGGGCACTTCGGGATACAGAAAGCCTAACTTCGTCAGAGCCGAACGCCACTTCCGGCCCACACTAAAGCTAACATCGCTTCCAAGCTCGACACCGCCGCATTGTCCCAAGAGATCACGAAAAGCCTGCTCTTGTTCGCGCCCTCTCAGGTTCCCCCTCAGGGGCGAACTGGATAAGGCGATCAGCCCCTCACGTAAGCGGAAAGGGCTGCGGACAGTCGTATTACCGAAATGCCAAGGTCGCATCAGTATCCGACAAACAGGTACTCGTGAACCGCATTGTTGTTGTCGCCAACCTTGTGTCCCTGATTGCCGAACGAATAGCGATGGTCTACCGGCACAACCTCCACGTGGGGTTTATACCTTGCCATGAGCGCAACCATCTCATCTTTGCTCGGCTGACTGTTTGAGGAATACGAAACTAATAGAAGGCTGTTGCGGAATTGCTTAAACAGCTGGTCGAACGCCTCTGCCGCACCTTTCCGGGAAGAAAACGGCGTCGGATACGACTTGAACTTTTTAGTCGTCGTGTGCTGCTGGATGTCGACTCCCTTCCAGTCGCGGGCGATACCTTCAACAAAATGATAGCGGCGCACGTATTCGTTATCCGAAAAGGGTGAGTAATAGGGAGGGTCGATATAGACGAGTCCGTGCTCTTGGGCGCGTATGCTCATCGCATCTTGATTGCAGGCCTTGTTTTCGCGCCCGTTATCGAATACGGCGCTATTTACCGCATCCACAGCCGCAATAAACTGCTCCCGGAATGAGAGCTGGAGATCCTTGCGACCATCATCATAACGGTGGCCGACATAGGTGAAAACGCCGCGAGGCCGCTTCTTGAAGCAAGCACGGATGAGAGCTGACAGTGCGATTGCTCGTTTGTGCCGGTTCTTGAGTTTTGCTATCTTGGTCCGCAGCGAGTCGATAAGCCGATTGTCCTCGTCGGAGAAGTAAAGGCCGGCAAACGTCGTCTCCACAAAACGATCCGTGTCCTCGGCCGGCTCCAACAATTCTAGAACGTCTTCCTCAAGTAGCCGAACGGTGTTGTTCTCGATCATGGCCGTGGCCAGCGTGGCGGACATACTCATGTAATCGTTCGAAACCACCCGTTTTCCATTGGCTTTGAACATGTAGCTGACCACGCCCGAGCCGGAGAACAGGTCGACCGCATTCTCAAAGTCGAACTGCGAAGCAACACTCCAGATCTCGCTGAGCAGTTTGTTCTTTGAACCCATAAATCTAGTCGGCGGGTATTTTGCTGCTTGGCTCGGCAGCGCCGGAGGAACCACCCGCATCCTGAATTTTTGCTGCGGGGCGACCTGCACAATGACATCTTCCCCTTGGCGTCCTGCACCATTACAGGAAATGTGGCGTTTTGTGCTGAGCACGTCGATAGGAAACAGCCTGTCCTGCTCATGAACAATCGGGTGATTGGAGTTTGTCAGCAGCACATGACAGCCGAGCTCGTGCAAACGCTGCACTTCGGCTGACAACTCAATGTGATCTTCCTCGTAGAACTGCTCTTTGGTGTATCGCTTAAAATCCGCATATTTGCCGACAGGCAGGTATGGCGGATCAAGAAATACAAAATCTCCAGGCCGCGCATACTCCTGAAGAACTGTGCGGTAGTCACCGCAAGCGATGACCGCTTTGCGAAGAACCCTGGATGCGGCCATCAGAGCATCCGGGTCGACAAATTTGGGATTCGCATAGCGTCCGAACGGCACATTGAACTGACCCTTGCGGTTCACGCGATAAAGGCCGTTAAAACAGGTGCGATTGAGAAAAATAGTTCTGGCAGCCGCCTCCGGCTCGGGAAGGGATCGCCAGTCCAGCACTCGCGCTGCGTAGAACCGCTCCTCGGTGTTTTCAAACAAAGAAAGCTGCTTCAGAACGGCAGCCGCCTTCTCCGCAACCATACGGTACAGGTTAATGAGCTCGGGATTGCTGTCAGCAACAATCGCCCGCTCGGGGTTGAGCGCGAAAAAAAGAGCTCCCCCTCCGAAAAATGGCTCGATATAACGCCCGTACTTCTTGGGTGCTTTTGGCAAAAGTTCTGAGAGGAGCTGTGTCTTGCCGCCCGCCCATTTCAGCAGGGGCTTTGCCCTTGGAAGCTGGTCCGGGGAGTGCTCCGGGTGCTTGGTTTTGATCGCTCGTGCCATTTTACAATGATATTTGCTCAATGCGGCAGCCCCAACCACTGTAGCAAAAGGCTACACCCGTCTGCTGGGTTCCCGGTGCTAACCGTCTCTCGTCTGG
Source organism: uncultured Acidobacteriaceae bacterium (assembly GCA_964247505.1). Classification (GTDB taxonomy): domain Bacteria; phylum Acidobacteriota; class Terriglobia; order Terriglobales; family Acidobacteriaceae; genus EB88. Next base: position 196 of record CAXTVG010000234.1, on the reverse strand, counting down.
GCTGTTGGCTCTCGTGAGCGAAAGCTCACGACCGCTCCCGCAGCCTTTCCTCTTCCGAAAAATCTGCGGCAGCCAGGATCGGTCCTGCCCACCGGCTCACCAAGTATTTCCAGGCCCGCGAAAAAGGCGGCGAAGAGTTCGAGTGCGCCCGCGAGCTGGACCGGCTGGAAGCTGTGGAGTTTTGGGTCCGCAACCT
>CAXTVG010000233.1:0-4194 GCA_964247505.1 uncultured Acidobacteriaceae bacterium | reverse complement strand
TCAACTTCACGGGACCCTTTTACGCCGGCATCGGATTCTGCTCCCACCTGCCGGCGACGGTTGACAGCGCCGTCTTTTCAGACGTGGTTCTTGTGAACCGGGCAGCCAGAGTGCGCTAGCGATCCAGACTACTTGCGGCCCGGACTCATCAGAAATCAACGATTTTCATTTCTGATGGCACGTCCTCGCACAGACCACCGCGTGCATTTCTTTGGCCTTCATCGCCAGCACACCTCGCCTCGTAGCCGTTTTCCTGTCCGCATGAACTTCGGTTGTTCCACAAACGACCGTTAATGCCTGTACGAATGGGTTGCGCCTCTAGTTTTCCCGGAACGCAGGTGAACAGAAAGAGCTTGCCGGCTCGGAATCGCAAATGACTTTGTGTATTGGCTTTTTCAGAAGCGCACCAGGCCAGACAAAAACCAGGACCAGAAGAAGCGCCATAGCCGCCCAGGCTAGCTGCTTCCTGCCCGAGCGGTGTACGGGGCTTGCGGGATACTCGGGAGTCGAAGAAGTCAATAAATTCATGTGGGGCTCTTTCTGTGAGTCAGCCGCGCCTGGTCAATATCACGACCCATCACCCTCTGCAAACTTAACGCTTAAAGCCCTTGGAACGTTGGTTCCGCTCCTCGGCCCCGGCCCGTCTTCCCGTCTCGGTTGGTAGAGCTATTTGACTGGCATTCGGTTCAGGCCGGCGAGCATCTTCTCGTATTGCTTCTCGAGGCCAGTTGCCGGGGAGCTTTCCGATTGCTTGCAGGTAGGCGTCGTCGGAGACGGCTCCGGCACTGCGGTAGCGTTCGAGCTCTTCGTGAAGGCGTTTGCGGATGGCGTCATAGGAACCTTCCTGGCTGACGATTTCGAGCTTATCCCAGCCATTCAATTTTACGGTGTTTTGAAAGCCCGCGCTGCGGTCGAAAACGTCGAAGCGTACCCGATCGCCGAACGCGCCGTGGACTGCGGCAAGCCCTTCGGGAAGCTTGGACTGAATGTTTGCCATGGCATGGAGGCTCGCGCCGCGGCCTTCCTCCTCAAAGCGATCGAGCATATTTCTGAGGGCGAACTCCGGCTTTGCATGAACGACCAAGATGGCGGGCTTGAGCCCGGCAGCCAGAACCGCCTCGATCTTATCAATGCTTGGCCCAGCGTTGGCCAATTGGCCCTCGAACACGGCGCGGATGTTAGGTTCGAGGCCCTGCCCTTGAATCACGGCTGAGGTCTTCCGGCTCCGGGAACCCCGGTGAGGAAAATCACCGTGTCCTGTTCGGCGGGCTCGGACTTTCGGATCTGCCGCTGCAGCTGCTCGGCGGCAAGCGCTGCGGCGCTGTTGTGAAGTGGGTTGTTGTAGCGCGCCCGGCCTTCAGGCGAGGCTGCAAACTCGGGAAAGGTCTCTTTGAAGAGGTCGCTGCAAATATAGCGCCCATCGTGCGAAGCGGGAAGCTTTTGGTAAGCGCCTAGGAAAGGCTCAGGATCGCGCTCCACGGCATCGGCGGCGCGCTCCTGCGCTTCCATGCGGTCTACCTCGGGATAAGAGTGCCGGAAGACTTTTAGCATGGCTGTGCGCCTCGAAGTCAGGCGTCCTGGGCGGCGGGCTGCCGCTTTTTCGACTGTGGAGGTGCAACGAGAGCGTCAAGCGGTGGAACGCCCTTTTCGAGGACTTCGCGGAGGATGACAACTTTGGTGGTCCGGCGCTGCGCTGCGTACAGCCCCAATCTGTAGTCGAGTGTTTCGGGCAGGTCAAAAGTACGGCGGACAACTTCTACCCCGTCAGTGACTCTCCGGTAATTCCCTTGCGGTGGCCTGGAAGCGTTTGCCTTCGTTTCCGAAGCTTTCTTGCCTGGAGCTTTTGTGGTCATGCCGTCCTTTATGGTCACGCAGCCTCATGCCGCGAGTGTGTTGCCGACGGCCGGGAAACCATGCTTGCCAAGCGGCCGCGGCTCCGGCGCCGGTCTTGGCGCTTCGACTCTCTTGCGAATACCCGGATTACGAAGGCGAACGCGGCCGCGCTGGCGAGGATTGTGCCGACCGGCCAGAACCAGAACAGGAATTCAAGCCACCACCCAGCGAGAGGCCCATTGAAAGCAGGCAGTCCGGCGTGGTACGCGGTCATGATGCCAGCGACGTGCGCCGTGGTTTCCTCATTGCGCCAGAGCAGCCGGCGGGCGAGTGACGCCGGAGCTACGGGGCCGGCGGCATCGTGATAACGGCAGTGAGTCAGTTCGTGCGAAAGAACGGCGGCCAAGCTTTTAGGGGAATTAACGACTCGCGCGGAAACGTTCAGAGTCGAGGTAGCGAGTTCGGTACAGGCCAGGGAGCTGCGCGAGCAGCCCGTGAGTGCCATCTGCCCGGGCGTGAGGACGTGGATGGGAATGCCGCGCGAGCGCAGAAAGGCGACCTTCTCAGGGTCTGTTTTTGCAAGCACGGCAAGGGCCTGCTCGACCTCGGGCGAGTAAACGCGGCCCGGCAGCCAATCCGCAGTCGGGCGCAGGACGCGGTGCTGGTCTTCGTGCCAGCTTGTGCGCTGAAAATAGGCGGTCTCGTAGAACACCGCCGCGCTCACCAGCAGCATCGGCATAAGGAAAAGAGGTCTTCTCAGGATTAGAGCGCTTCGGCGTAGCACGGCGGCCCCCTTCTTGCTAGAAGAGCAGATGCGTCCGGCATCTTTTAGATTGAGGCGTTCGGGATGTTGGACAGTGCATTCGTGGTGCCTTCCCCAGAGCTCGTCATCGTCGACGCATCCCGCACATATTCCGTACTCTGTCCGGACCGGCAACGCCCCGAGCTGCTTGACAAAGCACGCTACTCCCGCGTCCTTGCATTGCTTTACGAGGGAGCGCACCCATTCCACGTCGCAGGACCGCGCGCCTGGACCGCTTTCGCCGCCTACGATCACCCAATCAAGCACACGTAGACCGTCGAGTTGGTCGACAGAGCCAGATACAAGCCTCCCGTCACGCATTACTGGCGCGCTCTGGTGCAAGCGCCTATTGGTCGGATGCCAATCGTTCCACTTGGACCAGCGAAAGCTGATCGGCCCCAGCATCGGTTCAGCGCTAATAAATCGCACCGCCGCTGGGGTTTGCAGCAGCAGCGGGATGCGCTCGTTGGCGGTCTCCTGGTTCTCGCAGCTCACGCCCAGCCAAACGTTCAGCAGGGGGAAGCGCGGTACAGGCAAATCTCCATGAGCTTGAATCCGCTCAAATATACGTCTGCTGCTAGGATTGACAAAACTATGCAGCGACATTTGGCCTGCTGCTTCTCTGATCCGGGCGTTCGTGCCAAGCTGGCGCAGGTAAGAAAGCATTCGCTCCGGCCGCTTGGTCAGCACCTGAAACGTGTGCCGCGGCGCGAGCGCCATCACGCCGAACACCCGATCAATCCACTCGTCGGGGACGTTTGGATGGAACAGGTCGCTCATCGAGTTCACGAAAATACGCCGCGGCTCCCGCCACCTGAGCGGGTCTAGCAGGTGCTTCTCGGCCAAGCGAATATCGCCGCTCCACTGGCGCTTTGGCTTGCTCTGCGCGTCGAGCGTGACCAGCCCCTCATACGGCAGCCCCGGCCCGGCGAAGCGTTGGGCGACACCCTCAGCGTAGCAGTTCCGGCATCCTTCACTTACGCGCGAACAGCCGCGCGTCGGATTCCAAGTTGCATCGGTCCATTCGATTCCGGTGTTCGCGCTCATGGTCGTTTCCTTTCTTTGAAGTAGGGTGCGTGCGGGTTGGATTTCGCTCGTACAGCCGGCTTACGGGGGACTACGCGGCCAGCCTAGAGACCAGGCCCCCGGATCAATCGGAAGAGGCGCGGAGCTACCAGTTTGGGCGTTGTAGAAACTGCCGTGATAGCTGAGTTCACCGTAGCGGATAAGGCGCGTTAACATCGCAAGCGCGCTCGAAGCGAGCACGTTGTTGATGAACGGTTCTTGCCGGTCCAGAGCCTCGGCGGCCGAGCAGCTCGGTAAATCGTCCTCGCCCTGATCAGTGTCTATGAGCTGCGGAAACAGTTCGGCAGCAGTGCGCAGACGCTCACGCGTGCGCCTGTTTACGGCATTGAGCGGCTGGCCAAGGACAAACTGACCATTGCTCGCATTGTTGCCGAGATCGAGCCAGTAACGGACCGTGCCCCAAGCGCCCTCTCGGAAAGCTTCGTGCATCGCCTTGCGCGCAGCCCGCGTATCGACGCAGCTGATGACAAAAT
>CAXTVG010000232.1:995-4220 GCA_964247505.1 uncultured Acidobacteriaceae bacterium | reverse complement strand
GAAACGACAGTACCGGGATGGACTGCAGGATATCCAGCGTCGCGATCAGCAGCGCCTCGACGCGCTTGTTGTAGGCCGCGAGGTAGCCGTAGCCGATGGCGAAAACCAGCGACAGAAAGTAAGCGATGAAGATCCGGACGCACGAGTAGAAAGCGTAAGCGGGCAGCTTGGTGGGCGAAAGCGAGATCGCGGCCTCGGGCGTCGCGCCGCCGGCCCAGTAGCGGGCGACGAGCAGCACGCCGTAAAAGCCGGCAACCAGCGCGGCCCCCACGCCCAGGTCGAGCACGATGGGCCAGGAGCGCTCCACCAGCAGGGCGCGCGAGAACCCGAACTGCGGTTGTTGCGGCTCGTTCACTCCGCTTCCGTCCTTTCCAGCTCCTCTTCTTCCTCTTCTTCTTCCTCCTCCGGCAGCATGAACCGGCGGCGCGAAGAGTCGAAGTCAAACAGCTCGGCCTAGCGGCCCCACTTCACGGCGGTTTCCGGCTGCTTCCGGCATTCCTCGTCGGAGAACTGCTCGTCCAGCATGTCCAGGAAAAACTCTTCGGGAACGGTGTGGTCGCTCTTGTTGTCGAGCGCGCGGGTGATCTGCCGCAGCAGCAGAACGTGCTCCGTCGCGGCCTTACGGAAAAGCTCCTTTTGCGCCAGGATTTCCGATTCCGCGAAGGCGCGGCCTTCGGGTGTGATCGCGACGTCGCCTTCTTCCACCTTCAAAAAACAAAGCAGTTGCGCGGCGTCCACGATGGGGAGCAGGTCGTCGATTTCAAACGCCAGCTCGTCGGCCAACTTGTAAATGTCAGCGCGGCCGCTCGCGTCGCCCATGTCGATCACCATTTCGAGCAAGCCCGCGATGCCGCCGGGCCGCGCATGGGGCAGCATTTCGTAGCGCATCTGGCGCTGGTCCCGGACGCGCCGCCCAGCCTGGAGCCGCGGCACCTCCGGGGTCACATCCGGCCGGGTCAGCACCTTGTAGATATAGTCGACCAGCTGCGTGAACGGGCCGCTTTTGCGGTCGCGCGGGTGCGCGAGAGTGACTTTGAAGTCGGTGCGGACGTGGCCCGGGTTGCGGCCCAGCACGATGATGCGATCGGCCAGCAGCACCGCTTCTTCGATATTGTGGGTCACGATGAAAACCGCCTGGGTCGGGATGGTCTTCTTGGCCCACAGCTCCAGGAGCTCCGAGCGCAGGTTTTCAGCCGTCAGCACGTCGAGCGCGGAGAAAGGCTCGTCCATGAACAGCACTTCGGGCTCCACCACTAACGCGCGGGCAAAGCCGACCCGCTGGCGCATGCCGCCCGACAGCTCCTTCGGGTAGGCGCTCTGGAAGCCGTCGAGCCCGACTGTATCGAGGATTTTTAGGGCACGTTCCCGGCGATCGTCCGCGGCCATTCCGCGGGCCTTGAGGGGCGCTTCCACGTTTTCAAGCACGGTAAGCCAGGGAAACAGGGCGAAGCTCTGGAAAACGATGGAAACATTAATGTTTTGTGAACGAATCGGCCTGCCGTGCCACAGCACCTCGCCGCCCGAGGGTTGCGAGAGCCCGGCCAGCATCCGCAAGAGCGTCGATTTGCCCGACCCCGAAGGCCCCAGCAGCGCCACAATCTCGCCCGCGACGATTGCAAGGTCCGTCGGAGAGATGACCTGGATGCGGTTTTCGCTCGGCTGGGCGTAGTACTTTTCGATTTTTTGAGCGCGGATGATCGCGTCATCGGGCATGGCGAGGCGCTCCAGTCGCGGCAAGCTTTTGCGGCTAGGAAGGGGGCCCCTCCCGGCTGCGCCTTGCGCTACGCAGCCTCGTTTATTTGATCGGGTCGATGGGAGGAAAAACGTACACGTTCAAGCAAAGCGTATCATTCCGAAGGAAAGTGTTCCTCACGGGGCCCCATTTGCGTCCAATGCATAAAGGTTGGACAGCCCGCGAGAATCAAAAAGGAGCGCATGCAACAGAACTCAGGAAAACCCAAGGTCCTGGTGGCGGATGATGAACGGGTAATCGCAGACACGCTGGCGATCATTCTCAATCAAAGCGGCTTCCAGGCAACCGCCGTGTACAGCGGCGAAACGGCGGTCGAAACCGCCGAAACGCTCCGGCCTGACATGGTCATCTCCGACGTGATGATGGCCGACCTCAATGGCATCGACGCCGCGATCAAAATTCGCGGGCTGCTGCCCTCCTGCAAAATCCTGCTGTTTTCAGGCCAAGCCTCCACGGCCGACCTGCTGGATCGGGCGCGCGTCCAGGGGCACGAGTTTGAAATCCTGGCCAAACCCGTCCACCCGCAAGACCTGCTCGCCCGTCTACGCTCGTAACGCGAGTTGGGCTAACCAAACCCACAGGTGCCCCACGTCTCGCGCCCGGGTCCCCGGCGAGCGGTCTTCGCTCGCTGGGGTGGCTAAGACGTGGGATCGGGGCATCGCTTCAACCCGTCCCGGCGCTATCGGTATTCAAAAAAAACTTTACAGTTCCCGCCGCCCCTCTAACGAGCGCGCCATGGACACCTCGTCCACGTACTCAATATCGCTCCCAGCGGGCACCCCGGTCGCAATCCGCGTGACCCGCAGCGGCGATCCGTCCCGGTGCGCGGCCCGCAGCATCTCCAGCAGATAACCCGCCGTGGCCTCGCCCTCAATAGTTGGCGAGGTCGCAAGAATCACTTCGTTCACATCGCCGCGCCCTACCCGGGCCAGCAGGTTGCCGGTCCGCAGCTGCTCCGGGCCCACCCCGTGCAGAGGTGAAAGCGTCCCGTGGAGCACGTGGTACACGCCGTTGTACGTGCGAGTGCGCTCGACTGAGTCGATTGAGGTCGGCTCCTCCACCACGCAAACCTGGCGGCCATTGCGCGTGGGATTATCGCAGTAAACGCAGGGGTCTACGTCGGTCACGTTGTTGCAAATGGAGCACAAACGCAGCTCGCGCTTGAGCGCCCGCACCGCGTCCGCCAGCGCCGCGGCGTCGTCCGCGCTTGAGCGCAGGATGTGAAAGGCATACCGTTGCGCGCTCTTCGCGCCCACGCCGGGCAGCTTACGCAGCTCCTCGATCAGGCGGGCCATGGGTTCGGCGAACCGGGGCGGCATCGGTTTAGAGCAGGCCTTCCGGCAAACCCAGGCCGCCCAGCATCCCAGCCATGCCGCTGCTGGCGGCCTCGTCCGCGCGGCGGCCTGCGTCGTTGAACGCCGCGCGCAGCAGGTCTTCGAGCATCTGCAGGTCGTCCGGCGAGCTCAGCGCGC
>CAXTVG010000232.1:661-985 GCA_964247505.1 uncultured Acidobacteriaceae bacterium | reverse complement strand
ACACTTCCTTTTTGCCGCTCATCTTTACGCGCACCGCGCCGCCGCCGGCCGAGCCCTCGACCGTGACCCGCGCCAGCTGCTCGCCCGCCGCCTCACTCATCTGCCGCGCCTGCTCCAGCATTGCTTCCATATTGCTCATGTCCATTGAGACAGGGTACAGGGTGGAGGGCGGAGGGTGAAGGGGAGCGGCACAGGATGGGGGCTCCATCCTTCTATCCTTCACCCTCTAGCGTTTGCTGCGCAGGTCCACGACGCTGCGCACCTCGGCCCCGACCGGTGATTTTCGTTCAGGACCAACGGGTTTTAGGGCGCAAGTTCCATCAA
>CAXTVG010000232.1:0-643 GCA_964247505.1 uncultured Acidobacteriaceae bacterium | reverse complement strand
CCGGGACTTGTGCAGGCCGGCCGCCCTCGCCCGGCACCACCTGCACCGGCCTGGGCGGCTCCCCCGCGTGGGGGCGCACGGCGGTTTTGATGATCTTTTCCGCCTCGGCATTGACCGTGAGCCCGAGCATGGTCTTTTTCGCAGCAACCTCCACGCGCACGGCTCCCGGTGTTTCGGTCCACACGCCCGCATTCAGCAGCGTCGCGGCGGTCGCGTGTTTCGCGGCTTCGAGCGCATCGACAGCGGCGGCGCGCATTGCGTCCAGGTTGAGCTTGTCCGCGAGCGGTTCCGGTGAGATCGGGAGGGAAACGGGAGCCCGTTCGGGCGTCGGCTCGACAGGCGCTTCAGCGGGGCTGCCGGTGCTGCTCCTCGGCTGCGGCGCAGGTTCGAGCACAGCGACCGGGGCCGGACTCGCCGGAAGTGGTGTGTGGGCGAGGCTTGCTGGTGGAATCCCTCGTTCCGGCGCGGGTTCAGGCTTTTCCGTGGAATGAGGATGGGCAGCGCTCGTGGAACCGGGCGCGGGTGCGGCCGAGGCTTTCGGCTGCGCGCTCGCGAGGGTGGCGTTGGCCGGTTGCGCGGCGCTGGGCGGCGCAGTTTTCCTCTGCGCATCCCGCTCAAAAGGCGAAAACGCCGGTACACCAGG
>CAXTVG010000231.1:0-4222 GCA_964247505.1 uncultured Acidobacteriaceae bacterium | reverse complement strand
CGCCGGTAGCGATGGAAAAAGGGCTGCGGTTCGCGATTCGCGAAGGCGGCCGGACGGTGGGCGCGGGCACGATCTCGGAGATCTTGAGCTAGTCGCTCGCAGCGACGGGCAAAGGCAGAAGCGGAGGGGCGGGCTGTCGCAGGCTCGCTTCCCTGAGTTGGGAATTGGCTAAGGTTCAGATAGGATAAAGCTATGCGTGAGATTGTGACATTGGCATGTGGGGAGTGCAAGGAGCGGAATTACTCGACGACAAAGAACAAAAAGACGACGACCGGTCGGCTTGAGTTCCAGAAGTTCTGTAATCGTTGCCGGAAGCATACGCCGCACAAGGAAACGAAATAGAGTCGACCGTGCGGTGCCGGCGCCTTCGGGTGTCCCATCTGCGACAGGTCTAGAAGCCGGGCATTTGTGCCGGAAAACAGGGGCGTAAGCTCAGTGGTTAAACTGTCGGTCTCCAAAACCGAACTCCTCGGTTCGAATCCGAGCGCCCCTGCCAAGTTGATGCGCCGCTTTGAAGGAGTGGCGGGAGTGGGCGTATGCCCGTGAAAGAACGAGACAAGTCGATGGCAAAAGCAGCGGTGCTGCCGGCAGTGCCTGAATTAAAGCCCCAGCGCGAAAACCCGCTGGTACGGGGCCGGGCGTTTTTGACTGACGTGCGAAACGAGATGCGCAAGGTGAGCTCTCCGACGCGCGCCGAAGTGCAGTCGACGACGACGGTGGTGATCCTGGCGGTATTCGCGTTTGCCGCGTTTTTCTATGTAGTGGATACGGTACTCGGGTATCTGTTGCAGGCGTTGCTCCACGCGCTGGGCGGGGCATAGGAGCAAAGAGGATTCATGGCGGAAGAGCAACAAGACGGAGTGGAACAGACAGTCGCGCTTGAGGCGGCACCGGAAGGCGCGGTTGCACTTGAGCCGCCCGCCAATGAGCAGTTCAAGTGGTATATCATCCACGCTTACTCGGGTTTCGAGCGCAAGGTACGGGAAGCGATCGAGACCCGCATCATTGCCTATGGGCTCCAGCAAAAGATCGGCCGGGTGATGATTCCGCTCGAGTCGGTAACGGAGCTGGTGAACGGCAAGAAGAAGACCAGCGAGAAGGTGTTTCTGCCCGGTTATGTGCTGGTGGAAATGGACCTTGACAATGACCTCTGGCACATCATAAAGAACACGCCGCGGGTCACGGGTTTCCTGGGTACGGGCGACAAGCCTGTGGCGCTGAGCGAGGAAGAGGTCTCGTCTCTGCTGAACCGGCAGGAGTCGACCCGCGAAAAGCCGCAGCTCAAGATCAAGTTCGAGAAGAATGAGTCGGTGCGGATCACCGAAGGGCCATTTGCGAACTTCAACGGGATGGTGGATGAGGTCAACGAGGATCGCCAGACGGTGAAAGTAATGGTGACGATTTTTGGGCGGTCCACGCCGGTAGAGCTTGAGTTCAACAAAGTAGAGAAGGTCGAAGTTTAAGAAATGAAACTGCGAGCGGCGGCAGATGCCGGTCTCGTGATCGAGAAAAGAGAAGACGATGCCACCGACAAAGAAAGTACAAACCTACGTAAAGCTGCAGATTGAAGCCGCCAAGGCAACGCCGGCACCCCCGGTCGGGCCAGCGCTCGGGCAGGCGCAGGTCAACATCATGGAGTTCTGCAAGCAGTTCAATGCGCGGACACAGAACAAGGAAATGGCCGGATTGATCATTCCGGTGGTCATTACCGTTTACGTAGATCGCTCGTTTACTTTTGAGACCAAAACGCCGCCCGCGGCGGTGCTGCTTAAGAAGGCGGCGGGCCTGCAAAAGGGCTCGGGCGTGCCAAATAAGACCAAGGTGGGGACGGTCAGCGAGGCGCAGGTCCGCGAGATCGCGACGCAAAAGATGCCCGACCTGAACGCGGCGAGCGTGGAAACGGCGATCAAGAGCATCAAGGGCACGGCGCGGTCGATGGGGATTGAAGTCACGGCTTAGGGGGCGGGTATGGCATCCACGGAGGCGGCGAGGTTCGAGGGTGAGCTCGGGTTCGCTTTGGACTGGGACGCCGGCGCTTTCCCGTTTGTGTATCGCACGCCTGAACCACTGGATGATGACGGCCTGGAAGCATTCGGCCGGCGTAATCGGCCGTTCCGGGTGGAGCAGGCCGCAAATGGTGAGTTGGTCATTTTGAGTCCCGTCGGCGCTGCAGGTTCGCGTTTCGAGGTGCACCTTGCGGCGCGGTTGAGCATCTGGGCCGAACGCGATGGGCGCGGCATCTCCTTTGGGCCGGATGTGGGCTGCCGCATGGCTGACGGGTCCGTGTTGGCGCCGGATGCTTCGTGGGTCGCAAATGAGCGCTGGAAAGCGCTGAGCCGGAAGCAGCAAGACGGCTTTCTTCCCTTCTGCCCTCCGTTTATCGCGGAAGTGCGATCCCCGAAGGATCGGGTTGTCATCGTCGAGCAGAAGATGGCGGCGTGGATGGAGGTGGGTGCCGAGCTCGCGTGGCTTATCGATCCCAAACGGCAGATCGTGAAGGTATACCGGCCGGGCGCGCAGCCTGTGACTCTGGATAAACCTGAGCTGCTCAAAGGAGAAGGGCCAATCGCCGGATTCGAGTTGGAAACGCGGCTGTTTTGGGAGTAAGTATCTAGGCAGTGCTAGAGGCCTGAAGTGCTGGGTGTTTGCAACTCCGCCGAACTTCGTAGCATAATCATCGAAGTGCCTGCAACGGGGGCACACGTCAATAAGACCACGGTCCGGAGAGGTAAGCCGACGGCGGTGGGAGACAGGAATATGGCAAAACAAGAAACCAAAAATATGGCGGCTGCGCGCGCGCAGGTGGAAGCGCGCCCTTATACCCTCACCGATGCGGTGCCGCTTCTCCAAAAAGTAAAGTTTGCGAAGTTCGACGAAACCGTCGACCTGACCCTGCGCCTGGGCGTGGATCCGCGGCATGCGGACCAGATGGTGCGCGGGACCGTGGTGCTGCCGCATGGGCTTGGTAAGACCAAGCGCGTCGCGGTGATCACGACTGGCGACCGGCAGCGCGAGGCTGAAGCAGCAGGCGCGGAGTTTGTGGGCGGCGAAGAGATGGTCGAGCGGATTCAGCGGGAAGGCTGGACTGACTTTGACGCTTTGATCGCGACGCCGGACATGATGCGCTCGGTGGGTCGCCTGGGTAAGGTGTTGGGACCGCGAGGGTTGATGCCGAACCCGAAGACCGGGACTGTGACCAGCGATGTCGCGGCGGCGGTCAAGGAGATCAAAGCCGGCAAGATCGAGTTCCGGACGGATAAGACGGCGCTGGTGCACGTGCCGGTAGGCAAAATCTCGTTCCCGCCTGAAAAGCTGGTGGAGAACGCTATGACCGTGATCACCAGCGTCATGCGCGCGAAGCCTTCGGCAGCCAAGGGCAAGTACGTCAAGGGAATGACTCTGAGCTCGACGATGGGGCCGGGGATTCCGCTGGACAGCGCGGTAGCGGACACGGCCGCAAAAGCCTAGCGCCGCAGAATGGGATTTCGGACGAAACGGGCAGGCTTGGCCGCCCATGGCATACAGGATTGGAGTTCTAGGGAATGGCACTGACCAGGGCAAAGAAGGCGCAAAAGGTGGAGCAGCTTGCGGCGGAGCTGCAGGGCTCGACCAGCGCGATTGTGGGGACGTTTACCAAGCTGACGGTGACGCAGGACTTCGCGCTTCGGCAGAAGGTGCGCGCGGCGGGCGGCCGGTACCGGGTGCTCAAGAATAAGCTGGCCAGCCGGGCCTCGGAGGGCACGGGGATCGCGGGGGCGCTACAGGGATTGAAGGGCGTTTCTTCGGTCGCGTACACCAGCGGCGACCCGGTGGCGCTGGCGAAGGCGCTCTCGGATTGGGTGAAGGAAAACGCGGAGTTCACTTTTAAGCTGGGTATTGTTGACGGCAAGGTGATCAATGTCGAGGAAGTCCAGGCCCTGGCGACAATGCCGGGCAAGGAAGAAATCTTCGCGAAGCTCCTGTTCCTGATCAATGCGCCAGCCCAGCGGCTGGCGACGGTGATGGCGGCAACCGGGCGGGACCTGGCCGTGGTTATCAACCAGGCGGTCGAAAAGGAGAAATTTTCAGCGGGGAGCGGCGGCGAGGCTGCTGCTTCCAGCGAGGCTCCTACTATGGCAGCGCCTGAGACCGCGACGGACGTGGCGACGCCTGCGCCTGAGAGCTCGGCAGAGAGCGCGCCTGCGCCCGTTTTGGAACCAGCGGTGCCGGAAACTCCTGCCGA